>JBDSKP010000409.1:0-4111 GCA_039916925.1 Duganella sp. | reverse complement strand
GTCCAGCAGGGCCGAGGCGCCGCCGTTGCTGTATTGCAGATTGTTTTCCAGGCTCAGCTCGTTGCGCTTGGCCTTCGAGTAGTTCAGGTCGGCGAAGATGGTGAAGTCGTTGTTCCTGAATTCGTTGCTCCAGCCGACGGCGCGGATATCATCCTTGCGCTTGTTGTACATGCCGCGCACCAGCGGGCGCACATTGTTGAGCGTGCCACCAGCGATGGTGCCGTTGTTGACCTGCACCGGATTGTAGTTCGACTCGCCCTGCTCCAGCGAAATTTCGAGCTGGTTGGCGGTTTCCTCGGCCTTGAAGCGCGACGCGTACACGTCGACGATGCTGGTCCATTGCTTGTTCGGACGGTATTGCAGCACGCCCATGACGCCGTCGCGCTGGTTCTCGCCGCTGCGGGCCACGGCCTTGATGCCGTTCGACGCGAAGGTGCCGGCCGGCAGGCCGTTGCGCGCGTCGCGTTTCCATGGCTCGTACAGGCCGGTTTCATTGGACAGGATCGGCGTTTCCAGGTGCGCGTAGCCGAGCGCGATACCGATCGTGCGGTTGGCGAACTGGTCGATGTAGCTGGCGCTGAAGCGGTTGCCGGTGTCCTTGGCGTTGCCGATCTTGCCCAGCGAGTTCTTTTCGCCACGGGCGTTCAACGCCACGGTGCGGCCCGAGAAATTCAACGGACGCACGGTTTGCATGTCGATGGTGCCGGACAGACCCTGGCCGACCAGGCCGGCGTCGGGCGTCTTGTAGACCGTCACGCCGCTCATCAGCTCGGACGGGTATTGATCGAATTCGACGCTGCGGTTGTCGCCGGTGCTGACCTGCTCGCGGCCGTTCAACAAGGTGGTCGAAAAGTCCGGCGACAGGCCGCGCACGCTGATGACCTGGGCGCGGCCGGCGACGCGCTGGGCGGCCAGGCCTGGCAGGCGCGAGATCGACTCGGCGATGCTGACGTCCGGCAGCTTGCCGATGTCTTCGGCGGAAATGGCTTCAACGATGGAGCTGGAATCCTTCTTGACCGAGATGGCGCCCTCGATGCCGCGACGGATGCCGGACACGACGACCGAAGCGATCGGCGCCTCGCCCGCCACCGGCGCGTCGGCGGTCTGGGCGTATGCCGGGCTGGCGAACGCTGCGACAAACAAGGCGCACCCCGCTGCGACCGGCTTCAATGGAAATGCAGCGGTCTTGCTGCGCTTATTTGCGAAAATACTCATTCAATGTCCCCTCAACACGACATAAATTAATTTCCCGCAACATCAGGCGCACCGCGTTCGGGGCGTCACAACTACACGGGATCCAAGGAAAGCTGACGTTCTCAAGACGTTCTGGCGAGGATTTTGTACTAAAACTAGATTCAATGTCAATTGAACTTCTGTTCACCTACTAAACACGAGGCCAGGGCGCGGGCGGCCTCCCTATGAGGACGTCCCGGCCGTTGTATTTCCACTACATGACGGGACCAAATCATATGTAGTAGAACTACATATTTTCCGAAAAAACGACGTGTTTTTGAAAGCAAATGTCAGTTTACTGTCGTCTTGCAAGCCGGCCGGCGGGTTCGAAGGGCGCGGAATTGCGGCTTACCCCGACGTGATGCCGAAAAACCACACGCTTTCTGTATTTCGGGTAAATTTCGCTGTTGACGGCTGGTCGGCGAAGCGGGCATCCAAGGATATAGTCGGACTGAATCTCGACGAATACCCCAAAATACGGCGCTGTAGTACGACTACGGAAGACTGGACGGCTCCGCTCCACGGACGGAGAAATCAAAGCACCGGCGCGTTCAGCGCAGATACTGGAGATTGAACAATGAGTTTTCGCCTGACCGCGCTGTGCGCCGCGTTATCCACGCTATCTTTTGCCATGCCGGTGGCGCTGGCCGCATCGACCGCCACCGCCAGCTATCCGACCTGGGACGGCAAGCAGGAGACCGTTCGCTACACCACGCCGGACGCCGGCGCCGCGCTGCGCGACTACACGCAGGCGACCACGATGCGCGTGCGCGAAGGCGGCAAGCAGCAGATGACCTACCAGGAGTCGGCCGCGCTGCCGGCCGTCCGCAGCGGCAGCCTCGCCTTCGACGCGCTATTCGCGCTGGCCGGGGCGGAGATGAAGCAGGACTCGGTGAGCGAAATCCGCGACGGCAGCTACAACGGCGGCAAAGCCATCGCCTGCGAATGTTTCGAGACCGGCGAGTTGTGGCACTACGTGTGGACCCGCGACCTGTCGTATGCCGCGTCGCTCGGCCTGGGCATGCTGGACCCGCAGCGCGTGCGCAACTCGCTCGAATTCAAGTTATCCGGCTACCGCGACGGCGTCCAACCCGGCCCGCATGTCGCCGGCGGCGCCGACGGCCTGCAGATCATCCAGGACACCGGCAGCGGCGGCAGCTGGCCGGTCAGCACCGACCGTGTCAGTTGGGCGTTCGGCGCCGACGAGGCGCTCAAGGCGCTGGCGCCGGAGCAGCGCCGCGCCTTCGCCGCCACCGCGTTGAAGGCCCTTATCAACACGCTGGAGAACGACAGGATCGCCGTCTACGACCGCGCCGATGGCCTGTACAACGGCGAAGAGTCCTTCCTCGACTGGCGCGAGCAAAGCTACGCCGCATGGATACCGGGCGACCTGGCCAGCATGGCGACGTCGAAGGCGCTATCGACCAACGCCGGCCACTACAAGGCGCTCGCCTTGGCGGCGCAACTGGCGGCCGAACAGGGCGACAAGGCGCTGGCCGACAAGTACGCGGCATGGGCCGCGGATCTGAAACGCGCGATCAACCAGCGCTTCTGGCAGGCCGAGACGGGCATGTACAGCAGCCTGACCGCCGGCCATTTCGACGGCGCGCCGATGTACAAGTATGACTGGCTGGGACAGTCGCTGGCCATCGTCACCGGCATCGCCGACGAACGGCAGGCGCAAAACATCCTGGCGCGCTATCCGCATGGCCCGTTCGGCGCGCCGGTGATCTATCCGCAGCAGGCCGGAACGGCGGTCTATCACAACCGCGCCATGTGGCCTTTCGTGACGGCGTATGGCCTGAAGGCGGCGGCGATGCACGGCAACGTGGCCGTGGCCGACGCGGCGTACGACACGCTGATGCGCGGCGCCGCGCTGAACCTGTCCAACATGGAGAACCTGGAATGGCTATCCGGCCAGCCGATGCTGGAGGATAAACGCAACGTCGCCGGCAAACAGCTCGATCTGGGCGGGCCGGTGGTCAACTCGCGCCGGCAACTGTGGTCCGTGGGCGCCTACCTGGGCATGGTGGTGGGCGAGGTGTTCGGCGTGCGAACCACCGGCAGCGGCATCGCGCTGCGGCCGTTCGTCACCGCCAAGCTGCGGCGCGAGGCCTTCGCCGGCTCCGACACGGCCACGCTGAACAACCTGACCGTGCGCGGCAAGCGCATGCGCGTCCGTCTTCTGCTGCCGGCCGCCGCGCCGTCGGACACGCACGGCTACTACGCGGTCGACGGCGTGACCTTGAACGGCAAGGCGGCCACGCAATCGCTCGATTGGTCCGCGCTGGGCGACGACAACCAGATCGACATCCGGCTGGGCCAATTGCTGCCCGGACGGCAGGAAAAGCGCGACGTCGTCGCCAAGCCGCTAGGGGCGGATCAATCGGTGTATGGGCCGCCCGAGCCGCGGATCGCCAAACTGGAGCGGGGCACCTACGGCTTCCCCACCCTGCATATCGCATATCCGGGCGCCGGCAAAAGCGTGGTCTATAACATCTACCGCAACGGCAAGCTGGCGACCCCGCGCATCACGGCGAACAAATGGGCCGATCGCCGCGCTCCGGCGTCCGGCAAAGGCGACAACGGAAACCTGTGCTACGCGGTGGAGGCGATGTACACCGGCTCCGGAAACCGCAGCCACCACAGCGCGCCCGTATGCCTCGACACCGGGGTGGAAATCGGCGCCGTCGATCCGCGCGTGGAATCCAGCATCGCGGCCACGGATGGACACATCGCCGGCTGGGGCAAGCCGTCCGACAAGTTCGCGGTGCGCGACATCAAGGTGGCGCGCGGCGGCAGCTACGCGCTGCAGATCAAATACCGCAACACCGCGCACCAGATCAACCTGGGCATCAGCGGCGGCGTAAAATGGCTG
>JBDSKP010000408.1:0-2044 GCA_039916925.1 Duganella sp. | reverse complement strand
ACTCGTTCTTCATCATGTTCACCATCGGCATCACCAAGGGGCGCTGGAACACCTTGCTGACCGCCTTGCAGCAGTTCAAGGACGACTACGACAAGAACCAGCCGATGTGGCGCATCCTGCCGGAATTCGCGGCCGCCAACCCGACCTACGAAAAAATGGGCCTGCGCGACCTGTGCCAGCAGATCCACGACTTCTACAAGGCCTACGACGTGGCGCGCCTGACGACCGAGATGTACCTGTCGGACATGATCCCGGCGATGAAGCCGTCGGACGCGTTCGCCAAGATGGCGCACCGCGAAATCGAGCGCGTGGCCATCGAGGAGCTCGAAGGCCGTATCACGTCGATCCTGCTGACGCCTTATCCACCGGGCATCCCGCTGCTGATTCCGGGCGAGCGCTTCAACAAGACCATCGTCGACTACCTGCGCTTCGCGCGCGACTTCAACGAGCGCTTCCCCGGCTTCGAGACGGACGTGCACGGCCTGGTCAAGCGCGAGGTCAATGGTAAGCGTGGTTACTTCGTTGACTGCGTCAAGCTCGACGCTTGATACATCAGCGGGCGTGGTAAATTTGGTAAATTACCGATACGGGCGTGCCGCCGGCGCGCCTTTATCGTCATCAGATAGAGAGACAAGAGACACATGCGCCTTCTTATTGCCCTGATCCTTCCATGGCTGACCTTTTTCACGATCGGCCGTCCGTTCGCCGGCATCATCTGCCTGATCCTGCAAATCACCCTGATCGGCTGGCTGCCAGCGGCCATCTGGGCGGTGTATTCCCTGAGCCAGTACAAGACAGACCAGAAGATCGCCGACGCCATGCGCGGCCGCTGAGCAAAGGCTTGACCACGGTTCCACGTGGGGCGGATTAGCGAAGCGTAATCCGCCATCTATGCGCCGTCGACGGCCCATCGATGGCGGATTACGGCTTCGCCTAATCCGCCCTACGTGTTTCCGAAGTACTTCCGATCAGGCTGCCACGCCCACCGTCAACGTGGCGATATAGCCGTCGGTGGCGTTGCCCGTCACCGTGGTCATCTGCAGCGAATATCCATCGCTGAACACATTGTCGGTCGCCAGGCTGATCGAGGCCATATTGCGCACGCTGGCGCTGTAGCCGCTCGTGGCGTACACCTCATTACAGGTCGCCACCGGGAAGCTGAACTGCGACGTCTTGATGCGGTTCGCCGCGCTGGCCGCCGCCGACAGCGACCGGTACACCTCGAAGTGCACATGCGGCACCCGCCCCGAATAGCAGCCCGGGAAGATCGACGTGAACGTCACAATGCCGCCGCTATCCGCCGCCTGCACCCCGCGTAAATAGTTTTGCGTCGTCACGCCGCTCGAGTACAGCGAATAATTCCCGTCGCGATCGCAGTGCCACAGGTACACCGCGAACCCCTCGAGCGACGCGCAACTGCCGTTGGTGTTAACGATCTGTAGCTTGATGGTCAGCGGCACGCCGGCCGCCACGCCGGTCGCTCCGTTGAAGCTGCTGCGAATATCGCTGCGCACGACGCCCGATTGCGTCAGCACGTTGACCACGCCGCTGGACGTGCTGTTGGTGCCGTCGGCCGGATACGGGCCGCCGGTCTCCTCCGGTATCACCGAGCACGAGCTGGTGGTCGTCGTCGTTGTTGGAGTGGTGGTCGTGGTGGTTGGCGTGGTCGTCGCCGTCGTGCTGGGGGAATCGGTGGTGCTGTCCGAGCCGCCGCCGCAACCCATGATCGGCAGCGCCGAGGCGCCGGCCAACAACCAGCGCAACGTCTGGCGACGGTCGCTGTTCAGTTTAAGCATCGCGGCCAGGTCGGCCGCCAGACTGTGTTCGTGATGATCGTCGTGATGTTCCATGCTTGCTCCCTTTTGTGATTAAGCCTACCCGATTTGGCCGGGGAAGACTGTGTTTCGCCTGATCCGCGCTGCGTGATCTTACCTGGCGAAACCTCCTGGACGCGGACGGCGCGGCCGGTCTTTGCCCTCCCTGTCCTCCTCCTGCTTTTTGCGCTGCTCGGGCGTGAGCACCGCCAGCAGTTTTTGTTCGGTGC
>JBDSKP010000407.1:0-4821 GCA_039916925.1 Duganella sp. | reverse complement strand
GCGCAACCGGGCATGGCCCGTCCGGGCGACCGCTCGCGCCGCGACGACGACCGTTACCTGATGCTGGAGGCGCTGCTGGCCGCGCGCGACAAGTTGTATATCAGCTGGGTGGGCCGCAATGTGCGCGACAACAGCGAGCAACCGGCGTCGGTGCTGGTGTCGCAGCTGCGCGACTATCTGGTCAACGGCTGGCAACTGGACCTGCACGCGCGCACCACCGAACACGCGTTGCAGCCGTTCAGCCGCCGTTACTTCGAAGCCGGCGGCTTGCTGACGTACGCGCGCGAATGGCGCGAGGCGCACAGAGTGGGGGAGGAGGACGGGGCGGAGACCGCATCGTCGGAGCTGCCGCCGTTCGATATCGACGATAAATTCAGCCTCAAACTCCTCAGCTTGAATAGTTTCGTGCGCCAGCCGGTGCGCTTCTTCTTCCGCCAGCGGCTGGGCGTCATGTTCGGCGAGTCGGCGCTGGTGGGCGAAGACGAGGAACCGTTTTCGCTGAATGCGCTGGAACGCTACCTGCTCGAGGACACGATGCTCGACGACGGCGCCGAGGCGGAGCAGATCGAGGAAGTCTACGACAAGCTGACCGAGCGCTCCGAGAGGCTGGCGCGCGAAGGCGTGCTGCCGATCGGTTTGATCGGCCAGCAGTATCAGCGCCAGCTGGTGGAGGCGCTGGTGCCGGTGCGCTGCGCGTGGCTCACGTTGCGCGAGCATTATCCGCTCCCCGCCGCCAAGGTGGCGCTGAACCTGGTGCTGGCCGGCGTGCGCCTGGACGACTGGATCGATCAGCTGCGCGGCAACGGCGTCGAGACGGTGTGGCTGACGCAGATGTCGTCCAAGGTGACGGACAAGCAGGGCAAGCCGCGCGGCGACAAGCTGATCGCCATGTGGTTGCGGCAGCTGGCCGCCGCCGCCGCCGGCATGCCGGTGACCGGCTACCTGGTGGCGCGCGACGCCATCGTGACGATGAAGGCGCTACCACGGGACGAGGCGCTGGAGGCGCTGCGCGAACTGGTATGCCTGTGGCGCGACGGCATGAACCGTCCCTTGCCGACCGCCTGCAAAACCGCGCTGGCGCTGGCGCAGGGCGGCGATGCGCGCGCGGTCTACGACGGCGGCTTCGAGATCTCCGGCGAAAACGAGGAACTGTGCCTGGCGCGCCTGTGGCCCGACTTCGCCGCGCTCAGCGCCGAGCCGGACTTCGCCGACGTCTCGCAGGCGCTGTATGGCCCGCTGGCGCACTGGCTGGAACAGCACATCACGATCGAGGCGATCGACGGCGGGGGCGCGCAATGAGCACGGACCAGCTTCAGAGCACCAATCAACTGGCGCCGCTGACGTTCCCGTTGCATGGCTCGCGCCTGATCGAGGCCAGCGCCGGCACCGGCAAGACGTGGACCATCGCCGCCCTGTACGTGCGGCTGGTGCTGGGCCATGGCGGGGAAAACGGCTACCGGCGTCCGCTGCTGCCGGCCGATATCCTGGTGATGACCTTCACCCGCGCCGCCACGCGCGAACTGTCGAACCGCGTGCGCGAACGACTGGTGGAGGCGGCGGCCTACGTGCGCCGCTTCGAGGAGCTGGACGAGGGCGACACCCGCGACGATTACCTGGACGCGATCCTGGAATCGTACCCGGGCCACGCCGAGCGGCAGCAGGCCGCGTACCGCCTGATGCTGGCGGCGGAGACGATGGACGAAGCGGCCATCTTCACCATCGACGCCTGGTGCCAGCGCATGCTGCGCGAGCACGCCTTCGACAGCGGCAGCCTGTTCGACGAGGAACTGGTCAGCGACGAGCAGGCGCTGTTCGAGGACGCCGCGCACGACTACTGGCGGCAGCAGGTCTATCCGCTCAACGCCGTCGCGCTGGAGGCGCTGTTGTCGTGCTGGGGCGACGTCGGCGCGATGAAAAAATCCATCCGCGAACTGGTCAAGCGCGCCGACATCATCGGCGACGTCGACGCGGCGCAGCCGCTGGCGGCGTTGATCGCGGCGGTCCAGCGCGAGCAGCTGGCGCAACTGGCGGGCCTGAAGGCCGGTTGGAACGAGCGCGCCAACCGCATGGAGCGGTGGATCGCCCAGCACCGCGAGATGTCGCCGAAGTGCTTCAACGGCAACAAGATGCGGCCCGACTCGCTGGTCGGCTGGTTCAACGGCCTGCGCGCCTGGGCGCTGGACCCGGGCGCCGTCATGCCCGACATCACCGACACCGCCTGGAAGCGGCTGACGCCATGGGGCATCGAGGACGCCTTCTCCAAAGGCTTCAGCGCCGCCATCCCGGAGGACTTCGACGCGGTCGAGGTGCTGAAGAAGGCGCTCGACGAACTCGAGCCGCTGGCGCACGCGCTGTACCGCCACGCCGCCGCCTCGGTCGCCAACCGCATGAGCGAGTTGAAAAAGCGCAGCCGCCAGTTCGGCTTCACCGACATGCTCGATCGCCTGAACGCCGCGCTCCAGGGCGAGAACGCGGAGGCGCTGCGCAAGCGCATCACCGAGCAGTATCCGGTGGCGATGGTCGACGAGTTCCAGGACACGGCGCCCAACCAGTACCAGATCTTCAACCTGCTGTACCGGGTGGCGGACAACGATCCGGCGACGGGCCTGTTCCTGATCGGCGACCCGAAGCAATCGATCTACGGTTTCCGTGGCGCCGACATCCACAGCTATCTGTCGGCGCGCAAGGCCACGACGGGGCGCCATTACCAGCTGGGCACCAACTACCGCTCGACCAAGCCGGTGGTGGAAGCGGTCAACCACCTGTTCATGATCGCCGAGGGAGGGCCGGCGCAGGGTGGCTTCGGACGCGGCGCGTTCCGCTTCCGCGACCCCGGCACGCGGGTCAATCCGCTGCCGTTCGAGGCGGTCGGCGCCAAGGGCCGCAAGGAGCGGATGGTCGACGCCGACGGCGACGTGCCGGCGCTGGTGGTGGCCTGCAGCGCCGCGCAGGACCTGAAAGCCGACAGCTACCGCGAGTTCTTCGCCCATCACTGCGCCGAGGACATCGTCGCGAAGCTGAACGACGAACGCGCCGGTTTCGACGGCCCGGAAGGATTCGAGCGCCTGAAGCCGGCCGATATCGCGGTGCTGGTGCGCGACCGCAAGGAGGCGGCGGCGATCCGCCGCGCGCTGCAGCGGCGCCAGGTCGCCAGCGTCTACCTGTCGGACAAGGATTCGGTGACCGACAGCGAGGAGGCGGCCGACGTGCTGCGCTGGTTGTCGGCCGTCGCCAATCCGCTGGACGGCGCGCTGGCGCGGGCGGCCTACGCGACCCGCACCGCCGGCCTGGAACTGGCGCAGCTGGCGTTGATGACATCGGACGAACTGGCGTGGGAGGAGCGCGTCGAGCAGCTCAAGGCGCTGCATATCGTCTGGCAGCGCCAGGGCGTGCTGGCGATGCTGCGGCGGTTTATCCACGAGCTGCGCTTGCCGGCCACGCTGCTGCAACAGCCGGGGGGAGAGCGGCGTTTGACCAATCTGCTGCACCTGGCCGAACTGCTGCAATCGGCCAGCCGCCAGCTGGATGGCGAACAGGCGCTGATACGCTGGCTCGCCGAGCAGATCGAAGGCGGCGAGGGCGCGGGCGACGAGCGCGTGCTGCGCCTGGAAAGCGACGCCGAACTGGTGAAAGTGGTCACGGTCCATAAATCGAAGGGCCTGGAGTATCCGCTGGTGTATCTGCCGTTCGCCGTCACCGCGCGCAAGGTCGAGCGGCGCAACCGCAGCTTCTTCGAATTCAGCGACGACGACGGCGTGCGCCGGATCGACATGGCGCTGACCGAGACGGCGATGGAGCTGGTCGAGCGCGCGCGCCTGCAGGAGGATTTGCGCCTGCTGTACGTGGCGCTGACGCGCGCGCGCCACTTCCTGTGGCTGGGCGTGACGGCGCTGGCCAGCCGCAAGGCCGGCGACAACACGCTGCACGAATCGGCGCTCGGCTACCTGCTCACCGGCGGCGAGGCGCTGCCGTCCGATCTGGTGATGGAACGCTGGGAGCATACCTGCAAGGGCTGCGCGGCGATCGACATCGTCACGCTGGACATGACGCCGCGGCCGCCGACGCGTCTGAGCCGCGTCGAACAACGCCCGCCGCTGCTCGAGCCGCTGCATTACACCGGCCGCTTCGAGCGTGACTGGTCGGTCGGCAGTTTCAGCTCGCTGGCGCGGCGCACCGGGCCGACCGGCATGATCGGCTCCTCCGAGGGCATCGGCGCGGCGCCGGTGCCGCGCGACGGCTCGCAGGCCACGCTGCTCGAAGACGGCGACATGCCGGGCATCGCACCGCCGCCGGCGCGGGTGGAGGACGCGCCCTGGCATCGCTTCCCGCGCGGTTCGGTGCCGGGTAACTTCCTGCACGAGCAGCTGGAGTGGATGGGCGGGGAGGGCTTCGCCGTCGTCGACCAGGACAATTTCGAGGCGCGGCTGACGCGCCGGGTCGAGCGCGCCGGTTGGGGCAACCGGCTTGACGATACGCTGGCGTGGCTGCGCCTGATCGCCACGACCGAACTGCCGTATATGAACGCGCCGTTGAGCCGCATCGACTCGCCGCTGCCGGAGATGGAGTTCTGGTTCCCGAGCGAACGGCTCGACACCGGCGCGCTGGATCAGTTGTGCGTCGCGCATTTGCTGAACGGCGCCGCGCGGCCGTCGCTGCCGGAGCGCCAGCTGCACGGCATGCTGAAAGGCTTCGCCGACCTGGTGTTCGAGCATGAGGGCAAATTCTGGGTACTGGATTACAAGTCGAACGCGCTCGGCGCCGGCGACGCGGCATATCACGAGCCGGCGCTGATCGGCGCGATCGCCGAGCATCGCTACGACA
>JBDSKP010000406.1:0-3354 GCA_039916925.1 Duganella sp. | reverse complement strand
ATCGCTTCGGCTTCCTTGCCGGTCAGGTTCTTCGGACGCAGGTCCACCAGCATCACGTGCGACTCGGTGCCGCCGGACACGATACGCAGGCCGCGCTTAATCAGGGTTTTAGCCAGCACGTCGGCGTTCTTGACCACTTGTTGCTGGTAGGTCTTGAATTCCGGCGTCAGCGCTTCCTTGAAAGCCACCGCTTTACCGGCGATCACATGCATCAGCGGGCCGCCCTGGATACCTGGGAAGATGGCCGAGTTGATGATCTTCTCGTGCTCGGCCTTCATCAGGATGATGCCGCCGCGCGGTCCGCGCAGCGACTTGTGCGTGGTCGACGTGACGAAGTCGGCGTGGGGAACCGGGTTCGGATACAGGCCGGCGGCGATCAGGCCGGCGTAGTGCGCCATGTCGACCATGAAATAGGCGCCGACTTCCTTGGCGATCTTGGCGAAACGCTCGAAGTCGATGCGCAACGCATAGGCGGATGCGCCGGCGATGATCAGCTTCGGCTTATGTTCCTTGGCCAGCGCTTCCATTGCCGCGTAGTCGAGGTCCTCTTCCGGCGTCAGGCCGTAGGAGACGACGTTGAACCATTTGCCGGACATGTTGAGCGGCATGCCGTGGGTCAGGTGGCCGCCTTCGGCCAGCGACATGCCCATGATGGTGTCGCCCGGTTTGAGGACCGCGAAGAACACGCCCTGGTTGGCTTGCGAACCCGAGTTCGGCTGCACGTTGGCCGCTTCGGCGCCGAACAGTTGCTTGACGCGGTCGATCGCCAGTTGCTCGACGACGTCGACGTATTCGCAGCCACCGTAGTAGCGCTTGCCTGGATAACCTTCGGCGTATTTATTGGTCAGCTGCGAGCCTTGCGCTTCCATCACGGCCGGCGAGGTGTAGTTCTCCGACGCGATCAGCTCGATGTGGTCGTGCTGGCGGGTGTTTTCTTTTTGGATGGCGCCGAACAATTCCGGGTCAACGCTGGCGAGGGTGTGATCTTTTGCGAACATGAATAACTCCAATCGAATGAGTAACTGTATTACTGGCAGGCTGGATCGAATGAGGGACGCCGATAGCGGACAGGCAGCCTCTTCGTGCTTTCCATCGATGGGCTGCCCAGGCGAACGGCTAGTGAAATCTCACGTTTCCCGGTGGATGCCCACCTTTCGCCGACGGATCGACGCACCGTTTTGGGGCCGACCGCAGCTTTTCGCCAGTTACGTGAGACGTAATGGAACCCGGATTGTAATTTATGCGCCAGATTTGAGCAAGGAAGTGATTGCTCAAAGATTAAGCATTTTGGTAACCCGCACCCCGTCCGCACCGGGGTCGCCCCCCCTGGGGTACGACCCCATCGGCCTTGGGGTTGGGTTTTAGGCTACAATTTTGTCACCATTTCTAACCAACCAAGGACAAACATGATCGTCTTCATCACTGGCGCCACCGCCGGCTTCGGCGCCGCGATGGCCCGCACCTTCGTCCAGAACGGCCACAAAGTGCTGATCAGCGGACGCCGCGAGGACCGCCTGCAAAGCTTGTCGGCCGAGCTGGGCGACGCCGTGCTGCCGGTGGTGCTCGACGTCACCGACAAAGCCTCGATCGCGGCCGCGCTGGACGGCCTGGCGGCCGAATGGAAGCAGATCGATGTGCTGATTAATAACGCCGGCCTGGCGCTGGGCGTGACGCCGGCGCACGAGTCGTCGCTCGACGACTGGGACACGATGATCGCCACCAATTGCGGCGGCCTGGTCGCCATGACCCGCGCGATTTTGCCGGGCATGGTCAAACGCGGCAGCGGCACGGTCATCAACCTCGGCTCGGTGGCTGGCGCATACCCGTATCCAGGCGGCAATGTTTATGGTGCCACCAAAGCGTTTGTCGAACAGTTCACGCTGAATCTGCGTGCGGACCTGGTCGGCACCGGCGTGCGCGCCACCAATCTGGCGCCTGGGCTGTGCGGCGGCACCGAGTTCTCGAACGTGCGCATGAAGGGTGACGACGAAGCGGCCGCCAAGGTGTACGAGGGCACGGTGCCGCTGACGGCCGAGGACATTGCCAACACCGCGTTCTGGATCGCCACGCTGCCCCCGCACATCAACATCAACCGGATCGAGATGATGCCGACGTGCCAGGGCTTCGGTCCGTTCACCATCAAGCGCAACGTTTAACCCCAAAGGACAAGGGGTCGTACCCCGTACGGGGTACGCCCCCGGCGGTCCGTCGCCGTGCGGGTTAAAACACGCTTGTACCCCACCCCCGCAATTCGTAAGCGGTTGTTACAATCCTTGGCAAGTTGCCTGTAAACCGCTTAACTGTCGCCAGTGCAATCTTTGCGCCCCGAGTTGAAATCCCGCACAAGTGGCGGCATGGACGTGCGTTTCCCCGTCTAACCTTCAACCAAAAGAACAAAATCGCGTAGAATGTTGCTCACTCCAACTTGCAATCATAACAACATGCCAGCAGAGTTCATCTGGAACGTCCGGGTCTATTACGAAGACACCGACGCCGGCGGTATCGTCTATTACGCGAACTATCTGAAGTTCTTCGAGCGCGCGCGCACCGAATGGCTGCGCCAGATCAATGTGAGCCAGCACGCTTTATTGCAGGAGCACGACGCTATGTTCGTCGTCAAAAGCGTCAGCGCGGAGTATCATGCGCCTGCTAAGCTTGACGACGTAATAAAATTGACACTTAGTATCGAAAAATTAGGACGCGCCTCGCTCTCCTTCATCCAGGAGGCATGGTGCGGCGAGCAACTGCTGAACACGGCGCGGGTCAAGGTCGGCTGCGTCGATTCGTCGCTGCGGCCGCGCGCGGTGCCGCCGGCGGTCGCGGACAAAATGCGCAGCACCACCAACATCACCAAAACAGACTGATCAGACTGATAAACAATGAACGTCACCCAAGACCTCTCTTTCCTGTCCCTCATCACCAACGCGCACCTGATCGTGCAGCTGATTATGGCGTTGTTGTTCATCATCTCGCTGACCAGCTGGACCTACATCTTCAGCAAACTGTTCGCGGTGCGCTCGGCGCGCCGCCTGACGATCGACTTTGAAAAAACCTTCTGGGCCGGCGGCAACCTGCACGCGCTGCACCAGAACGCCGGCAAGGACCGCGCCACCAGCGGCCCGCTGGCGCGCATCTTCGAAGCCGGCATGGGCGAATTCATCAAAAGCAAGGCCGCCTACGCCGCCAGCCGCGACACCGTCGACCACGGCGCCATCCTCGACGGCGCGCGCCGCGCCATGCGCGCCGCCTTCCAGCGCGAAATGGACGTGCTCGAATCGCACCTGGCCTTCCTGGCGTCGGTCGGTTCGGTGTCGCCGTACATCGGCCTGCTGGGCACCGTCTGGGGCATCATGA
>JBDSKP010000405.1:0-3503 GCA_039916925.1 Duganella sp. | reverse complement strand
AAGCTGGGCGGCACCGGCTCGGTGATGGCCACGGCCAAGCATTTCGCCGCGTATGGCGCAGCCACCGCCGGGCGCGACTACAACGCCGTCGACATGAGCGAGCAGCTGCTGTATGAAACCTACCTGCCGCCGTTCAAGGCGGCCCTCGACGCCGGCGCGGCCACGTTCATGAACTCGTTCAACACGCTCAACGGCGTGCCGGCCACCGGCAGCGCCCTGCTGCAGCGCGACATCCTCAAGGGCGCCTGGGGTTTCAAGGGCTTTGTCGTCAGCGACTGGAACTCGATCGGCGAGATGGTCCCGCACGGCTACGCCAGCGACTTGTCCGACGCCGCCGCCAAGGCCATCACCGCCGGCAGCGACATGGACATGGAAAGCAACGCCTACGCCGGTTCGCTGGCGCAACTGGTCGGCGCCGGCAAGGTCGACGTCAAGCTGGTCGACGACGCCGTGCGCCGTATTCTGACCAAGAAGTTCGAACTGGGCCTGTTCGACGACCCTTACCGCTTCTCCGATCCACGGCGCGAACAGCAGGCCGTCAGCGATCCCGCGCACCGCGCCGCCGCGCGCGCGACCGCCGCCAAATCCATCGTCCTGCTCAAGAACGACGGCGGCGCGCTGCCGATCAAACGCGGCGTCAAATCGATCGCCGTCATCGGTCCGCTGGCCGACGCCCGCCGCGACCTGGAGGGCGGCTGGATCGTCAAGTCGAACGCGGCGCGCGTGGTCAACCTGGTCGACGCCATCCGCGCCCAAGCCGGCGCCGGCACGCGCGTGAGCTTCGCCGCCGGCTGTGACATCGCCTGCGCCGGCGATAGTGGTTTCGCCGCCGCGCTGGCGGCGGCGCGCGAGGCAGACGTCGTGGTGCTGGCCGTCGGCGAGTCGTGGGAGATGAGCGGCGAAGCCAAGTCGCGCGCCGACATCGGCCTGCCGGGACGCCAGGGACAGTTGTTCGCGGCGCTGAAGGCGGCCGGCAAGACGCCGGTGGTGGTGATCCTGGCCGGCCGTCCGCTGATCTTCGAGAACGTGGCGCAGGACGCCAAGGCCATCCTGTACGCGTGGCTGCCGGGCAGCGAAGGCGGCAACGCCATCGCCGACGTGCTGTTCGGCGCGGTCAACCCGTCGGCCAAGCTGCCGATGACCTTCCCGCGCCACCAAGGGCAGATCCCGATCACGTACCAGCAATACTCGACCGGCCGCCCGGTGACCGACGAGCGCGATATCCAGTACAAGTCCGCCTACATCGACATGCCCAACAGCCCGCGCTACGCTTTCGGCCACGGCCTCAGCTACACGAAGTTCGCCTACCGCGACCTCAAGCTAAGCCGCAACGCGATGAAGGGCGACGACAAGATCACGCTGTCGTTCACGCTGGCGAACACCGGCCCGGTGGCCGGCGCCGAGGTGGCGCAGCTGTACCTGCGCGACCCGGTCGCCTCCAGCGTGCGCCCGCTGAAGGAGCTCAAGGGATTCCAGAAGATCGCGCTGGCGCCCGGCCAGCAGCAACAGGTCAGCTTCACGATCGACCGCGACAGCCTGGCCTTCTTCAACCGCAAGCTGCGGTGGGTGGCCGAGCCGGGCCAGTTCGAGCTGATGGTGGGCGCGGCCTCGGACGATATCCGGTTGCGCACCACCATCGAGTTGACCGAGTGAGTTGATTTGTCCCGGCCCCGACGGCGTCCTCGCTCCGGTAGAGGGCGAGCTGAAGCTCGTGCTATGCTTTCCGCCTAGATGAATGCCGGCCCCTTTTTGCGAGCATAGATGCTTTGCCGGAATCGGCTGCGGATTCAACCGCTCGACTGTGGGCGCGGCCGGCCATCATGTCACAACAAGGGAAGGAAATAAGTATGACCGTTGGAAAAAAACCGGACGCCGCGCGGCTGGACAAAATTGTGGCTGACGCGCGGCGCGCGGCCGACCAGCGCGAGCTGGGCTATCGCGAGCGCTCGCTGAAAATGTATCCGTGGGTGTGTGGGCGCTGCATGCGTGAATTCACGCATACCAATGTGTCGCAACTTACGGTGCACCATCGTGACCACAATCACGACAACAATCCGCCTGATGGCAGCAACTGGGAATTGCTGTGCCTTTACTGCCACGATAACGAACACTCGCGTTATCTTGAGGCCGACCGGGGGCTTAGTCTGAAATCGGCCGAGGTCGCGCCGGCAACGCATAATCCGTTTGCCTCATTGGCCGGTCTGATGAAAAAGAAAGAATAAAATGGTGGTGGTGCCGACGGCGTGACAGGTTTGCTACAAGGAGCTGTGACGGCCCACCCCATGTACCTACCCCCAGGGTGGGCGCGACCGGTTCCCGCTCTCGCGGGAGGTTGGGGCGCAAGCAGTCATGGGCGTGCCGCATCGCTTTCGTAGACCGTGCAGCTGTCACGAAGGCAGGCATCGCCCAGAACATCTTTCGCTCGAGACGCCGCTTAGTGGCAGAGTGCGCTAACTGGATTTTCGCCCTTCGCCGTGATCACACCCAAGCGGTACGGGATTTTGATGTAATCGTCCGTGCGTACCGCCGGGTCGTTCCCCTGGAAGAGGTATTCGAGCGGCCGGCAAGGATCGATCGTCATCGTTTGATCGGGATTGGTCCGCACCATTTCGCCGTGGGAAATCCCTTCCGACCAAATCTTTTCGACATTGTCGCGGGTCGCGAAAGCGTTCATCGGCGCGGAAGAGAAGGGTTCCCATTTTCCGTCCAGGCCATCGCTCTTCCAAATCCGGAAGTAACGTCCTTTTGGCGAAATCGCCTCCACCAGCGTGATGTAGGTATTCGTGTTGGCGAGCTTGTAGGTATTGCTCGCCTCGAACACGTCTTCCTTTTTCTCGGTCATGACAGCGACGGTGTTATGGAAGCCCTTCGGGAACTGGCTTAATTCGGTTTCGGACCGAAGCAGACGTCCGTTGTCGTCGGTACTGAACAGATAGCACTTTTTATCATCGCAGATCACCCAGAAATCCAGCCAGCCCTTGCCTTGCGGCTCCTTGATGATGTCGGGTGCGTTGGCAAAGAACGGTTTCGGCGCGCTCCAGGAGGTCGGATCGCCGATGTCTTTCGAGGTTGAATACAGCGGATCGGCGCCTTGATAGACCAGATACCAGGTTTTCTGCGGAGCGAAATAAAACACTTGCGGCGCCGCGCGATAGCCCGGCCCCATCGGCGACTTGTCGAGCGGAACTATTTTCGCGGCCGGCGCGTTCGACCACTTGTCAAAGCTGGTGTAACCAAGTCCCCAGCCGGCGGACCCGGCCGTCGTGAGAAATACGTGGTATTTGCCGTCCACGTAAACAATCGAAGGATCTTTCACTCCGTAAATTGTCTGATTTGGATCTGGCTGAGGCGCGACAAGCTGCGGGCTCGAAGTCCAGTTGAACGCCAGCTTGGCAGGCTCGGTGGTGCTGTTGGCGATCGCATGGTTCACGCCACATACCGCCAAGGCGGCCCACAGGGTTATTCCCATGCTGCATTTTTTCAGTTTCATTAACATCTTCCTC
>JBDSKP010000404.1:0-3759 GCA_039916925.1 Duganella sp. | reverse complement strand
ACATGGTGTTGCCCGGCTCGGTGATGCCGATGTAGTTGTTCTTCGACTTGGACATCTTGTCGACGCCGTCCAAACCTTCCAGCAGCGGCATGGTCAAAATGCACTGCGGTTCCTGGTCGTAGTCCTTCTGCAGCTCGCGGCCGACCAGCAGGTTGAACTTCTGGTCGGTGCCGCCGAGCTCGAGATCGGACCGCAAGGCGACCGAATCATAACCCTGCATCAAAGGATAGAGGAACTCATGGACCGCGATCGGTGTCCCACCCTTGAAGCGTTTGCTAAAATCGTCGCGCTCCATCATGCGGGCCACGGTGTAATGCGAGGCCAGCTTGATCAGGCCGCGCGCGCCCAGCGGATCGCACCACTCGGAGTTGTAGCGGATTTCGGTCTTGGACGGGTCCAGCACTAGCGACGCCTGCTTGAAATAGGTCATGGCGTTCTGCTCGACCTGTTCCTTTGTCAGCGGCGGACGCGTCATGTTGCGCCCGGACGGATCGCCGATCATCGAGGTGAAATCGCCGATGAGGAAAATGACTTGATGGCCCAGATCTTGCAGCTGACGCATCTTGTTGAGCACGACGGTATGGCCGAGGTGCAAGTCCGGCGCGGTCGGGTCCAGGCCCAGTTTGATGCGCAGCGGCACGCCGCTTTGCTCGGAACGCGCCAGCTTCTGGGCGAACTCGCTTTCAATCAGCAACTCGTCGACACCCCGTTTGGTGATGGCGAGCGCCTCTTGCACACGGTCGGTCAGGGGCAGTACTTTAGAGGCGGCCGGCGAGGCGGGCGGCGTTGCGGAAGAAGGGGTAGTCATATATTTTGGGGTTTTTTTTCAAAAAAAGGTAGTCAGCGTCAGGAGTTTGTTATAATCCTCGATCCATCAATCTTGCCGTACGAAAACGAAACCCGACAATAATTAGAAGAAATAAAGGTTCCTGAGTAGGTGAAGCGGCAAATTTTAACTGATTGCATGAACCAAATACATAAATTCACGAGCTCACGCTTGTACAGTCTGATAGCTTCCACGCGCAAGGCGCGCATCGTCAGCGCATCGGCACTGTTCTTGACAGTATGTGCCTTCGGTGCCGCCGGCGTGGCGCCGCTGGCCCCCGACGCCGCCGATTTGCCGGTTAAATCCGTGCAAGAAGCGGTCGCGATGCCGGATCTTAGCCCCCAGATCACAGCACTTGAGCAACAGTCGTCCAACGAGCACTTCGTCCACGAAGAACGCATCCGCGCCGGCGACACGCTGGCGACGCTGCTGACGCGTCTGGGTGTCGAGGACGACGCCGCCGAAAACTTCATCAAAAAAGACAAGGTCGCCAAAGGCGTCATGCAGCTGAAGACGGGCAAGCGCGTCCAGGCGCAGACCGACGATGAAGGCAACCTGCAATGGCTGCGCGCGGTCGTGGTCGACGGCAAGGACGTCCCTGTCAAGAACATCAAGATTTCCCGCAAGGACGACCGTTTCATCGCGGAAGAAGAGCCGGCCAAGCTGGAACGCCGTGTCGAGATGCATGCCCGCACCATCAACTCGACCTTGTTCGCGGCCACCGACTCGAACGAGGACGGCACCAAACTGCCGGACACGATCGTCAAGCAAATCGTCGAGATGTTCTCGACCAGCATCGACTTCCGCGGCGACCTGAAGCGCGGCGACCATTTCAACGTGGTATATGAGACGTTCTGGCAGGATGGGGAATTTGTTCGCGCGGGCCGCATCCTGGCTGGCGAATTCACCAACCGCGGCACGACGTATCAATCGGTGTGGTTCGAAGACCCGCAAAACCATCAGGGCGGCGGCTACTACAGCTTCGACGGCAAGGCGCTGAAGAAGGCCTTCCTGAAGTCGCCGGTGGAATTCACGCGGATTTCGTCGGGCTTCTCGATGCGCGTGCACCCGGTGTCGGGTGAATGGAAGGCCCACAAGGGCATCGACTTCCCGGCACCGACCGGCACGCCGATCCGCGCCTCGGGCGACGGCGTGGTCGATTTCGCCGGCACCCAAAACGGCTACGGCAATTTCGTCACGATCAAGCACTGGAACAACTACTCGACCGCCTACGCCCACATGAGCCGCTTCGCTCCGGGCATCAAAAAAGGCGGCAAGGTCAGCCAGGGTGACGTGATCGGCTATGTCGGCACCACCGGCTGGTCGACCGGCGCCCACCTGCACTATGAATTCCGCGTCGGCGGCGAAGCCAAGGATCCGAGCAAGATGAACGTCACCGCCCAGGCGCCATTGACGGCCGCCGAACTGGCGCGATTCAAGGTCTACGCGTCGGACATGTCGCACCGCTTCGCGCTGCTGCAACCGGGCGGCTCGACCGGCACCCGCGTCGCCGCGAAATAAACCGCACCCGCTTCAAACAGGCCGCCGCATCGGCCTGTTTTTTTTCGTCTGTTTCTTTTGCATCGCTTTTGCCGTAAACCCATGATGCGCCGCCCTGCCCGCTTGTTCCGTGCGACAGCACACGTAAGCTCAGGCAAAATAGCTTTTTAAGCTTGAGGAAACAACAATGACCCACTACATCGGTTTGATGTCCGGCACCAGCCTGGACGGCGTGGACGGCGCGCTGGCGGAATTCGCCGGCGACGCCATCACCACGCTGGCGGCCGCCTATATCGCCTTTCCGCCGTCGTTGCGCGCCGAGCTGATGGCGCTGCAGGCGGCCGGCGACAACGAGATCGAGCGGGAAGCGCTGGCCGCCAACCAGCTGGCGCAGTTCTACGACCAATGCGTGACGCAACTGCTGGACGAGGCCGGCCACAAGGCGGACGCGGTGCGCGCCGTCGCCGTCCACGGCCAGACCATCCGCCACCGTCCCGAACTGGGCTTCACGCGCCAGACCAACAACCCGGCCCTGCTGGCCGAGCTGTGCGGCATAGACGTCATCGCCGACTTCCGCAGCCGCGACGTCGCCGCCGGCGGCCAGGGCGCGCCGCTGGTGCCGGCGTTCCACCAGGCGCTGTTCGGCAAGCCCGGGCAAGCGCGCGTGGTGGCCAACATCGGCGGCATCGCCAACGTCAGCGTGCTCGACGGCAAAGGCGGCGTCATCGGCTTCGACACCGGCCCCGGCAATGTGCTGATGGACGCATGGATAGGCCGCCACCTGGGCAAGGAATACGACGCCGACGGTGCCTGGGCGGCCAGCGGCCAGGAAATCCCGGAACTGCTGCGGGAGTTGCTGCACGAGCCCTACTTCGCGCTGCCGGCGCCGAAAAGCACGGGCCGCGACCTGTTCCATCTGGAATGGCTCGACACCCGGCTGGCCGTGTATGGCGACGCCGCGCCGGAGGATGTGCAGTTCACGCTGACCAAGCTGACGGCGGTCTCGCTGGCGCAAGCGATACAGGCCTACGGCGGCGACGCGGACGCGGTGTACGTCTGCGGCGGCGGCGCCTACAACAGCGTGCTGATGAGCGAACTGGGCAAGGCCCTGGGCGACCACGTGCTGGTCGCCTCGACGCAAGCGTTGGGGGTAGCGCCGAACCGGGTTGAAGCGCTCGCGTTCGCCTGGCTGGGCCACCGCTTCAGCGAGCGGCAGGCCGGCAACCTGCCGAGCGTAACGGGTGCCCAAGGCGAGCGCGTGCTGGGCGCCCTCTACCCGCGCTAACCCCCACCCCCCGGGGTCAAGTCTCGCTAACCCCCGGGGTCAAGTCTAACATTCATACACGGGCTTAAGCGTGCCGCCGCAACCCCCCGGGGGGGGGGCAAGTCTAACATTCATACACGGACTTAAGCGTGGCGCTGCCGTTCTACCT
>JBDSKP010000403.1:0-15289 GCA_039916925.1 Duganella sp. | reverse complement strand
GGCGGCGGCCGGCGCGGCGCCGTCGACGCCGGACGCGCTGGTCGCGACGGCGCCCGTCGTGGCGGCCTCGCCGAGCGTCTCCTCCAGCACGCGCACGGTAGCCAGCAGGCCGTCGATGATCTGCGGGCCGACGATCGGCTGGTCGAACATGCCGGTCAGGCCGGGCTGCAACGTCAGCAGGTGCCCGGCCAGATTGCCGCTGTCGACCGTCGAGATATAGATCGGGTGCAGCGGCTTGAGGGTCTGCGTGTCGTACCAGTTATAGAAGTGACCCTGGTGGCGCTCCAGCTTATCCATCGCCGCCATCGTGGCGGTGGTGCGCGCGATCAGCTGCGCCACCGTGATGTAGCCGAAGTCGCAGGCGCTCAGGTTGGCCAGCAGCGCCATGCCGATATTGGTCGGCGATGTGCGGTGCGCGATGACCTGCACCGGCTGCTCCTGCATGTTATCGGGCGGCAGCCAGTTGTCGTCCGGGCCGACGAAGCGGTCGAAATAGGCCCAGGTGCGGCGCGCCAGCTTGTGCAGGAACACCTGCTGCTCCGGCGACAGCTGCGGGTCCCTGCGTTTGATCGGGCGGCTGATCCAGTCCGCCACGGCCGGCGCCACCAGCCACGCCAGCAGGAACAGCGCGGCCGGCGCCAGGCTGGCGGGGCGCCAGCCGAGCAGCATGCCGCCGACGAACAGCGCCAGCACCGGCGCCGGCCACATAGTCACCCAGGTGCTGGCCTTGCCGGACGCCGCGCGCGACAGCGCCGAGGCGCGCCACTCGAGCAGGTGGCGGTGCGACACCAGCATGCGGTAGATGCTGCGGATGATGGCGTCAAGGCTGAAGTACGCCTCGTACGGCAGGAACACCAGCATCAGCATCGCGTGCGAGAACTGCAGGCCGGTGCGGCGCAGCGTGGCGCGCAGATGCTGGCTCCACAAGGTGTCCTTGGGCCGGTGCAGCAGATCGTGCAGCGCGCTCACGCACGGCGGCAGGAAGATCACCGTCAGCACGGCGCCGGTCCACAGCCACGGGTCGGGCAGCCAGCGCCAGGCGACGATCAACGACAGCACCAGCGCCGGCGCGGTCAGGCTGCGGCGCAGGTTGTCGAACAGCTTCCAGCGCGATAGCAGCGACAGCGGATTCCTCTCGCGCTTGCGGCCCGGCCCCGGCACGCGGCCGAACAGCCAGGAGATCAGCTGCCAGTCGCCGCGGATCCAGCGCTGGCGGCGGCTGACGTCGTCGCTGTAGCGGCTCGGATATTCCTCGTACAACTGGGCGTCGCTCAGCAGGCCGGCGCGCAGGTAGCAGCCCTCCAGCAGATCGTGGCTGAGCACCTGGTTGTCGGGCAGCCGGTGTCCCAGCACCTGCTCGAACACGTCGACGTCGTAGATGCCCTTGCCGATGAAGGAGCCTTCCAGGAACACGTCCTGGTAAACGTCGGAGACGGTGCGGGTGTACGGATCGATGCCCGGTTCGCCGCCGCACAGTTTTTCGTAGCGCGAGGCGTTCTCGCTGGGCAGGCTGACGGCCACGCGTGGCTGCAGGATGCCGTAGCCGTCGACCACGCAACCGCGCGCGGCGTCCACGCGCGGGCGATTCAGCGGATGCATCATGGTGGCGATGAATTGCGCCGCCGCGTCGCGCGGCAGCTGGGTGTCGGTGTCGAGCGTGATGACGTACTTGATGCCTTCGAGCTGGCCGATATCGCCGACGACGAGCGAGAATTTGTCGCGCGCGCCGCCGCGCAGGAAGCGGTTCAGCTCCTGCAGCTTGCCGCGCTTGCGCTCATAGCCCATCCAGGCGCCCTCGCGCGCGTTCCACAGGCGCGGGCGGTGCATCAGCAGGAAAGGCGCGGCAGGTTCGCCGGTCGGATGGAAGGCGTACTTGCGGTTGAGCTGCTCGATGCGGTGCGCCATCTGCTCGAGCAGCGCGGCGTCGCCCGGCAGGGTCTCGGCGGAGGCGTCGGCGAAGTCGGTCAGCAGGCAAAACACCAGGTTCGGATCGCGGTTGGCCAGGAAGCGCACCTCCAGCTGTTCGCACAGGTCCTCGATGTTGTCCTTGCTGTAGGCCAGCGTCGGCACCACGACCAGCGCGCGGCCCTCGGCCGGAATGCCGGCCTCGAGGTCCATGCGCGGCAGCGGATTGGGATGGGTGATCTGCGTCGTCACCCAGTTCACGAGGCTGAGCGCGAGCTGGCTGCTGCCCAGCAGCGCCAGCACGCCCAGCGCCGCCAGCACCGGGCCGTGCACCCCGTGGAAGGCGGCCCGTTCGAGCAGCAGCGCGGTGGCGACGAAGGTGATGGCGGCGATCGCGCCCAGATAGGACGTCAGCGGCGAGGCGCCCGACGTGTGGCGGAACACCTCGCGCCACGGACGGCGCATGCCGGTTTGCTTTTCCAGCGCGGCCAGGCCGCCGCCGATCAGATAAAAACCGACGTGGCTGTGGCGCTCGTCGCCGCTGTCGGCGTGCGTGACGGCCAGCTGCAAGGCCTGCTGCGCCACCTCCACTTCGGACAGGCGCGAATGCTTGGCGATCTTCTCGACCGAGTGGCGGTAGTTGTCGCGCGTGGCGAACTCCATGCGGCCGTAGACGCCGGCCGGGTCCTGGCGCAGCGTTTGTTCGACCACGCTCATGGTCTCGACGAACTCCTGCCAGTCCATGGTGCCGAGGAAGCGCAGGCTGCCGATGCTGTTGGCGATCGAGACTTGCTCGGCCGCCTGCTGCTGGATCTCGGCCTGGATCTGCTGCTCGATGGTGTGGCCCGATTCGGCCAGGCGGTGCGTGATCCACGACAGCGCCAAGGTCAGCGCCGAGCTTTGCCCCTGCAGGCGGCGCGCCAGTTCGGCCACGAAGGCGCTGGTGATGGGCGGATCGGAGCGGGCCATGTCGGCCACCATCAAAATCAGGCCGCTGGGATTTTTCTCCACCACCTCGGTCATCTGGTCGGCCCAGCTGTTGGCCAGGTCGCGGTCGGCGCGGTTGTCCGCCACGCGCACGGCCACGCGGCGCAGGTTCTCGATCAGCGCCAGGCGCAGCATGATGGGGATCGCCCACAACTCGCCCAGCTTGAGCGGCGCGATCTCCTGGTAGGCGTCGACGAAGCGGCACAGCGATTCGGGATCGACGCGGCCGTCGCCGTGCGCGATGATCTCCAGCGCGATCTTGTAGACGCGCGGGCAGCCTTCCGGCGCGCCGCGGCTCAGGCGCGGCAACTCCTTGCTGTAATCCTTGGGCAGGTGGCGGCGGGCGATGCGGATCTGCTCTTCGATCAGGTAGAAGTTATCGAGCAGCCATTCGGACGCCGGCGTGATCTGCCGGCCGGCCTTGACGGCCTCGGTCAATTCGTCGCAGGTGGTGTTGATGAAGTCGGCGTTTTCCGACAGGCGCGACAACAGCTGGTCGGGACCGCCGCGCGTGCTCAACTCGTGGTGGGCCGCGAGCGTCTTGCCGTGCGCGCCCATTTGCGCGGCGCTGAACAGCTCGGCGCGCAGCGGCAGGTCTTCGTCGTCTTCGTCGGAGACCAGGGAGGCCGTGGTCGATTCGCGGAAGCCGAGCGTCATCTCTGGCAGTAGGGGATTGGACTTTTTCAACTTGTACCTCGCTTTTTGCGTGCGAGACGCGGCCACGCTCCGGCTAAGGACGCGGCGTATCTGCGAATGGGAAATTATGTGCTAAGGCATCCTACTGGGGCGCACGCCATGCGACTGTACGCTGACGAACATACGGCCAGCCTGCGATGGCTGGGGAAAAAAGAAAAGGGCCGCGCGGGCCCTTGGGTGGCTTGCATTTTGCGTTGTTGACGCGTCCGCCGCAGTTGGTGTTGGCGGCTCTTGGCGGATTACGGCGTTCCGCCTAATCCGCCCTACGTGGTTCCGTGGTTCCGTGGTTTCGTGGAGGCCGGTTACGCGGCCAACGCAAGGCCGCCGCTGAGGCTGTACGCCTGGTCATGGCCCAGGCGGCGCAAGCATCGCGTCGCTTTCATGCTGCGGTTGCCGCTGCGGCAGAAAAACACCAGCGGCCGCTGTTCGCCGCGCAACCATTCGGCGGCCTGTCCGGCGATCTGGCTCAACGGCACGCTGCGCGCCGCGTGCCCGCCGGGGCCGGGCGCGGCGGTGGCCGCGAACTCGTACGGCTCACGCACATCGATCAGCAATGCTTCCGGATGGGCACGCAGGAACGCGTCGAGCTCGCCGCTGTCGAGTTGCATGTCGGCCGACGCGAGTTGCGTCTCGGCAGTCAACATTGCCGGCGAGTGTACGGTCATGCTCGCACAAAACTGATTGTGGTCGTCGCGGGTCGGACACAGCAGCGTCTGCGGTCCGGACACGGCGCGCGCCGCGTCATCCAGCGGACCGGCGCTGAACGCGAAGCGCACGGACGAACGCGGCAAGCGGTCGTCGTCCGCCGTCCCCAGCAGATACGCGCGCGAGGCGTCGCCGCCGGCGGGCATGCCGGCCAGCACTTGCGCGCCGATGGCGACGGCGGTCTCCGCCGCGCCGTTCTCCAGCGACACGGAACGCGCGGCGGCGGGCCAGCCGTACTCGTCGACCGGGCCGGCGGCATAGTGCCCGCCCAGCGCCTCGACCAGCGGCTGGCGGCCGGCGCCGGCCGACGTGCCGACCACGGCCAGCACGCGATAGTTCTGGCAGCGCACGTACGAGGCGATGCGCGAGGTCATTTCCGGCAGCGGATCGATGACCACGCAGGCGCTGGCGGCCGCGTCCAGCACCAGCCAGCAACACGCGCCTTCGACACCGAGTTGCAGCAGGCCGTCGTGCGGCACGGCGGCGCGTTCGGACGGGATCAGGCAAGCGGCGCGCAGCGCGGCGCCGCAGCGCTCGATGCGGGCGCGGGCGGCGCTGATGGTGGCCTCGTCGGCCAGCGGGCCGAACGACATGCGGATGGCGCCGGCGCTGCGCCACAGCGGCACGCCCATCGCGTCGAGCACGTAGCTGGGCGCCGCCTTGGCCGACGAGCACGCGCTGCCGGCGCTGACGCGCACCTGCGCCGCGTCGAACACGTCCATCAGCTCGCGGCTCGACAGGCCGGGCACGGAGAAGTTGAGCGTGGTCGGCAGGGCCTTGTCGAACGGATTGTTGAACACCACGCCCGGCAAGGCGGCGCGCAGGCTGTCGGCCAGGCGCGCGCGGAAACCGACCAACTCGTCGTGGCCGCGGAAGGTGTCGCCCCGTTCGAGCGCGGCCAGCACCACGCCCAGCGCGGCGATGCCGGCCATGTTCTCGGTGCCGGAGCGCTGGCCCGACTCCTGGCCGCCGCCCATGATGAGCGGCGTGAACGGCGCGCCGGCGCGCACGTACAGCATGCCCACGCCCTTGGGCGCGTACAGCTTGTGGCCGGAGAACGGCGCGTAGTCGATGCGGGTCGCCGCCAGGTCCAGGTTCAGTTTGCCCAGCGCCTGCACGCAATCGACCAGCCAGTAGGCGGCCGTGCCGGTCTCGCGGATGACCGCCTCGATGCCGGCCAGATCGCTGACGACACCGGTTTCGTTGTTGGCCGCCATGGTGCAGATCAGCGCGGCGGAGCCGGCCACGTGGCGCAGTTGCGCCAGGTCGTGCGCGCCGTCCGCGTCGACCGGCAGTTTATGCAAGGTCAGGTTCAGACCGAGCAGGCGGCTCCAGTGCGCCAGGCTTTCCGGCACCGCCTTGTGCTCGGTGGCGCCGTAGACCAGCAGGTCGCCGACGGCCTCGCCGCGCGCCCGGCGCTCGCGCACCGCCACCAGCGCCGACAGCACCGAGGTCTGGATGCCCTCGGTGGCGCCGCTGTTGAACATCAGGCGGCCGTCGCCGACGCCCAGCAGCCGCGCCGCGCACGCGCGCGTCCGGTCCAGCATGGCCTTGGCCTGGAGCCCGGTGGCGTGGGTACTGCTGGGATTGCCGAAGCGGCGACCCATGGCGTCGATGGCGGCATCGATGGCGGCTGGCAGGACGGCGGTGGTGGCGTTGCCGTCGAGGTAGATTTCAGTGGTCATGGCGTGGGCTGCGGGGTGGGTTCGGTCAAGTGAACAGTTTAACCAGCCGCGCCCGTGAAAATATGCCAAAACCACGCTGCCATTTGTGCTTTCCAAGCATTTTTATGCTGTTTTATCGTAGAATGTAGAATGAATATTTTCCTGCGCCCCCATCCATGAATTCACTCGACAAATTCGACTGCGCCATCCTGGCCGCGCTGCAGGTCGACGGCACGCTGTCGATCGCCGCGCTCAGCGAGAAAGTGGGCCTGTCCAGCACGCCCTGCTGGAAACGCGTCAAGCGGCTGGAGGAGGAAGGCTATATCGAAAGCCGCGTGGCCATCGTCAACCGCCGCAAGGTCGGGCTGCCGGTGACGGTGTTCGTCAGCGTGCGCACCGGCCAGCACGACGCCAAGTGGCTCGACCGCTTCGCCGCCGCCGTCATGGCGCTGCCGGAGGTGCAGGAATTCCACCGCATGAGCGGCGACGTCGACTACCTGCTCAAGGTCGTCACCACCGACATCGACGGCTACGACGCCTTTTACAAGCGCCTGATCAAGGTGGGCCAGCTAACCGGCGTGTCGTCGGCGTTCTCGATGGAACAGATCAAATTCACGACGGCGTTGCCGCTGGCGCTGGTGTCGCACCAATAAGGTGCAACACCGGTGCGCGAGCCGCCCCGGCATGGGATAATAGTCCCATTTTAAATACTCATTAAGTCCCATGCGCGCTTTCCTGGAACGCTGGCTGCCCAGCCCCACCACCACCAGCGGCGCCGAACGGTTGCGCGCGGCCATCGGCGCGCTGGTCGGCCTGTTGATCACCGCCATCCTGAGCCACTTGCTGCTGTCGTCCAGCAGCGCCACGATCTTCATGGTCGCGCCCGTGGGCGCCTCGGCCGTGCTGCTGTTCGCGCTGCCGGCCAGCCCGCTGGCCCAGCCCTGGTCCGCCATCGGCGGCAACGTCGTCAGCGGCCTGGTCGGCGCGGCCTGCGTGCGCTGGTTCGGCGACAGCCTGCCGCTGCCGCTGCTGTGCGGGGTGGCCGCGGGCGCGGCGATCGCCGCCATGTTCGCGCTGCGCTGCCTGCATCCGCCCGGCGGCGCGGTGGCGCTGACCACCGTCATCGGCGGCCCGGCCGTGCACGCGGCCGGCTTCGAGTTCGCGCTGCTGACGGTGCTGGTCAACACCTCGCTGCTGGTGGGCATGGCGATCGTCTACAACAACCTGACCGGCCGCCGCTACCCGCACACGCAGCAGGCCACCCATCCGAATCCGCACGGCACCAAGGACGCGGTGCCGACCGTGCGGCTGGGCTTCAAGCCGGAAGACCTGGACGCCGTGCTCAAGCAACACGACCAGGTGCTCGACATCAGCCGCGACGACCTCGAATCGCTGTTCATGAAGACCGAGCAGCGCGCCTACCAGCGCCGCTTCGGCATCATCAACTGCGAGGACATCATGTCGCGCGACATCGTCAGCGCCGAATTCGGCACCGACCTCGAGCAGGCGTGGCAGCTGATGCGGCGCCATCACGTGGCGGCCCTGCCGGTGCTCAACCGCGCGCGCCGCGTGATCGGCATCGTCACGCAGACCGACTTCCTCGACCATGGCGGCCTCGACAGCTACGGCGACATCCGCCGGCAGCTGCAGCGCTTCCTGCGCAAGAGCGGCGTGACGCACACCGAGAAAGCCGAGGTGGTCGGCCAGATCATGACCCACCATCCGACCACGGCGCGGCTCGACACGCCGATCGTCGACCTGGTGCCGCTGATGGCCGACTCGGGCTTCCACCACATTCCGGTGGTCGACGCCGAGCAGCGCTTCGCCGGCATCATCACGCAATCGGATCTAGTGGCGGCTCTGTACGAGAGCCGCTTCGCCGAAGCGGCCGCTTGACGTTAGCGTCGGCGTCATCCGAATCACGTAGGGCGGATTACGGCGTTCCGCCTAATCCGCCCTCCGTGGTTCAGACGACCAGACGATTCCAGCCCCCGGAGCGGCTTGATACAATTTGTTTCGCGGCCCAGCGGCGCTATGCCTTATGCTAGTCGCCGCCAGAGTTCTAATCGACCAGGAAACAAAACATGAAGCATGCATCCCGTCTTGCCAGCGCCGCGGCCGCGCTCGCGCTGGTATTCGTTCCCATCAGCCATGGCATGGCCGCCGGCGCGGCCGCCGTGCCGCGCGTCAGCGCCACCCCCGCCCACCAGGCGCTGCTGGCCATCGCCGACCAATACTACGACGCCGTGGCCCGCTACGAGCCGATCGCCGCGACCGAAAACGGCGACAACCGCTACGACGACCAGTTGGGCCTGAGCATCTCGCCGGGCAAGCGCGCGCTGCAGTTCAAGATGTACCGCGATTTCAGCAAGCGCCTCAAGACCATCAAGCGCGCCAACCTCAACGCCGACGACCGCCTCAACTACGACATCCTCGCCTACGAACTGCGCGGCCTGCTGGCGATGGAGCGCTTCCCCGAGCACTTGCTGCCGATCAACCAGAGGGACAGCGTGCCCGTCGTGCTGGCCAACTATGCCGGCGGCGAGGCCTCGCAACCGATCGCCACGGTCAAGGAATACGACGCCTACCTGAGCCGCATCGGGCAAATGCCGGCCTGGATCGACCAGGCCATCGCCAACATGCGCGACGGCATGAAGAAAGGCATCACGCAGCCGAAGGCCATCATGGTGTCGGCGCTGCCGCAGTTCAAGAAACTGCTCAGCGACACGCCGGAAGGCAATATCTTCTACACGCCGATCACCAAGCTGCCGGCCAAGTTCGGCGACGCCGACAAGCAGCGCCTGACGGCCGCCTACCGCAAGACCGTCGGCGACGACATCATGCCGGCGCTGGCCCGCCTGGCCGCCTTCCTGGAAAAAGAATACCTGCCGGCCTGCCGCACCTCGACCGGCCTGGGCGCGCTGCCCGACGGCGCCGCCTGGTACCAGGCGCGCGTGGCCAACGCCACCACCACCACGCTCAAGCCCGACGCGATCCACGCCATCGGCCTGCGCGAGGTGGCGCGCATCCAGCAACAGTTCGCGGTGCTCGGTCCCGAGCTCGGCTACGACGGCCCGGCCAAGGGCTTGCCGGTGTGGGTGGCCGCGCAGGACAAGTTCCGCCCGTTCAAGACGGAGCAGGAAGTGCAGGCCGTGTTCCACAAGCTCAACGACGTGCTCGACACCAAGTTGCCGCAAATGTTCACCTTGATGCCGAAGGCCAAGCTGGACCTGCGTCTCGAGCCCGAGCTGAGCCGCGCCACCGCGTCCGACCACTACACGGCGCCGGCCGGCGACGGGTCGCGGCCGGGCGTGTTCTGGTCGGTCGTCAACGATCCGCGCAAGTACGGCAGCACCGGCATGACCACCTTGTTCCTGCACGAAGGCAAGCCGGGACACCACTTCCACATCGCGCTGATGCAGGAATTGAACCTGCCCGACTTCCGCAAATATGGCGGCAACAACGCCTTCACCGAGGGCTGGGCACTGTACGCCGAAACCCTGGGCAAGGAAATGGGCTTGTTCGACGATCCGGCGCAATACTTCGGCCACCTGAACGACGAACTGCTGCGCGCCACGCGCCTGGTGGTCGACACCGGCATGCACGCGCAGGGCTGGACGCGCGAGCAAAGCATCCAGTACATGCGCGACACCCTGGGCTACGACGACTACGCCAAGACCGAAACCGAGCGCTACATGGCGTGGCCGGCGCAGGCGCTGGGCTACAAGATCGGTTCGCTCAAGATCGCCGAACTGCGCCGGCGCGCGGCCGACGCCCTGGGCGACCACTTCAGCCTGCCGAAATTCCACGAGGTGGTGCTCGGCGACGGCACCGTGCCGCTGGACCTGCTGGAGCAAAAAGTCGACCGCTGGATCGCGTCGCAGCGCTAGCCTGTCATCACCGGCCGCCGCGGTGGACATCGCGACGGCCCCCTCTTTCGTCCTGGACGTTTTCCAGCGCCCCTTTGATCTAACGCAAGAACCCTCCCGAAATACAAGCGCTCTCTTCCGGCTCGCGCAATACTGCGACTATCATCATTGCCTGTTGAATACGCACATGCACTCTCTCCTGCCCGCCGTCGTCTCGCTCCTGTTCCTGAGCTACGGGGTCTATGTGCTGCAATCACGAGGAGTCAGCCGTATCACCCTGACACTGTTTCTGCTCTGCACCACCACCTTTTGCTGGCAATTTTCCTGGGCCATCCTGTTCCAGATCCGCGACCCCGACGAGGCGCTGGCGGCGGCCAAAATCGGCTATCTGCTGATCCTGTTCCTGCCGACCACCTTGTACCATTTCATCGCCGAGCTCACCGCCCAGCGCGGCGAGCGGCGCTGGGTCGAACTGTCCTATCTGTTCGCCGGCCTGCTGGGCGTGATCCTGCTGAGCAGCAACTGGATCGTCGCCGGCCTCTACACCTATTTTTTCGGCTTTTACCCGAAGGCCGGCCCGCTACACGTGGTGCACCTGCTGCACACGGCCATCGTCATCGGGCGCGGGCTGTGGTTGCTGTACCGGCGCCAGCAACTGGCCGTCTCGACCGAAAAAACCCGGCTGCGCTATTGCCTGGTCAGCATGCTGATATATTTCTTCGCCTCGGTCGATTATCTGTGCAACTACGGCGTGCAGTTCTATCCGCCGGGGGTGCTGTTCGTCGCGGCCAGCCTCGGCCTGATCGCCCAGGCGATGGTCCGGCACAACCTGCTGGCCGACCCGATGGAGGTGGCCGCCTCGATCGCGCACGAGATGCGCACGCCGCTGGCGACCATCCGCAGCCAGTCGCGGGTACTGGCCAAATCGCTGCCGGAGCTGCTGGCCGGCTACCACCTGGCGGTCGAGCACAAACTGATCGAACCGACGATGCAACCTGCACAACTGAACTATCTCGGCAAGTTGACCCAGCACATAGACGCCGAGATCAGCCGCTCGAACTTCGTGGTCGACATGATGCTCGCCTCGGCGCGCGCCGGCATGCTCAGCCGTAGCGATTTCGCCAACCATTCAATAAAGAAATGCGTGGAGGAAGCGCTGGCCTGCTATCCGTTCGAGAGTTCGATGCGGGACAAGGTGGTGGTCAAGGGAGGACATGATTTCACGTTCTTCGGCTCGGACGTGCTGCTGGTCTACGTGCTGTACAACCTGTTCAAGAACGCGCTGTACGCGATCAAGTCGGCCGGCCGGGGGGAATTGGAGATATCGTTCTTTATCGACGGCGCCGACAAAAGGTTATTGGTGACCGATACCGGCGCCGGGATTCCGGCCGATGTCCTGCCCCATGTTTTCGAACCTTTTTATAGCACGCGGCATAATGGCGGCGGCACCGGCATGGGGCTGGCGTTTTGCCAGCAGGTGATTACAGCGTTCGGCGGGAAGATTCATTGCGAATCGCAGGCCGGGCGTTACACGCGGTTTTGTTTATCGTTCCCGCAAAGACAGGTTTCAGCCGCGTGGGCGAATGAGCAGGCGATGGAATATTAAATGAGGTCGATTAAACGGGCGCTTCATCGCTGCTGACTTTTTCCAGGTCGGATTCATCGCCCAGCACATATATTTTCTGCTCGCGCAAAACCTGCAAAATAAACGGCTGCTGCTCGCGCAATCGGCGCTTAAAGTCCGGAATCGAATACAGGTTCGGATTAATCTTGCGGCGCAATAAACGCTCGGCGACCGGCAAGCGGGATAACAATTCACCGTAGCTGGTGTTATCGCCGATCAGCAATAACTCCACGGGCGTATCCATGCCCTCTTGCTCCTTGGCGGTCGCGCCATAAACAAAGGCAACGTTCAGCACGTGCTGGAGCGGCGACAGCGCCGAATTGAGCACGCTGACCAGGCCGAATGTTTTCTTCACCAGGCTGCTTAATTCCCCGAAGACGATGCAATCCTTGTTGGGCTTGAAGCGGCGCACGTTGCCGATGCGTTCGGACGTGATGACGCCGCACTCGTGCAGCCGTTTGAGCTCGCGCTGGGCCGACGCGCTGCCCAAGCCGGTCAGGCGCATGATCTCGTTCAAGTGGAAACCTTGATTGACACGTACAAACAGCAAGCCCAGCAGTTTCTGCTGGGCGGGGGTGAAGAGGGCTTGAGCGATCATGAGCCAGATCTTAGCATGAACGAACCAACCGCTGGCGCAAACTCCGGGGTCAGGCCCCACCAACTCCGGGGTCAGGCCCCACCAAATGCTACACGAACTATACCGTAGGGGCGGCGCGGGCGCGGCGCGGTTGGCGTTGGCGGCGGCGCTTGGCGGATTACGGCGTTCCGCCTAATCCGCCCTACGTGGAACCGTGGTCTCTTGGGGTACTCGGTGTTGGTGGTTTTATTTTTATGAGGGTATTTTTACTTTCTTTTTGGATAGATTTTTCAAGGCCGAGTTTAAATAAGACGGGCAAAAAAAACGGCACCCGAAGGTGCCGTTCTATATTGCGCTTTATTTCTATTACGCTTCGCCGTCGTGCGGGGCAACCGTTTCGGTCGCTTCCACATCGCCGCCGGACATCGAGGCCTTTTCGGCCAGCAGCAGAGCTTGACGCTCTTCCACTTCCCACTGCTCTTTCTCTTTGCGGGCGCGGTGGAATGCCAGACCGGTGCCGCCTGGAATCAGACGACCAACGATGACGTTTTCTTTCAGACCGCGCAGACCATCGCGCTTGCCCATGATCGCGGCTTCCGTCAGAACCCGGGTGGTTTCCTGGAACGATGCGGCCGAGATAAACGAATCGGTCGACAACGATGCCTTGGTAATACCCAGCAGAACGTTCTCGTAGGTTGCGGGGATCTTATTCTCCACATTCATACGATCGTTTTCATCCAGCAGTTCCGAACGCTCGACCTGCTCGCCAACGATATAGTTGGTGTCGCCGGCATTAACGATCTGAACGCGACGCAGCATCTGGCGCACAATCACCTCAATGTGCTTGTCGTTAATCTTCACGCCCTGCAGACGATAAACGTCCTGCACTTCGTCAACGATATAACGGGCCAGCGCTTCGATACCCAGCAGACGCAGAATGTCTTGTGGATCGGCAGGGCCGTCGACAATCATCTCGCCCTTGTTCACCACCTGGCCGTCGTGGACCAGAACCTGCTTGTCCTTGGTGATCAAGAACTCGTGCTTGTTGCCGTCCATGTCTGTGATTTCCAGACGCTGCTTACCTTTGGTTTCCTTACCGAATGCAACCGTACCGGTCACTTCGGCCAGCATACCCGCGTCCTTCGGCGAACGGGCTTCGAACAGCTCGGCAACGCGTGGCAGACCACCGGTAATATCGCGGGTCTTCTGCGATTCGGTCGGGATACGTGCCAGCACTTCGCCGACCGATACCGCCTGGCCGTCCTTGACCATGATCAGCGCGCCGACCTGGAAGCCGATCGCCACCGAGTGTTCGGTGCCGGCGATCTTGACTTCTTCGTTCGAGTCGTTCAACAGTTTGACCTGCGGACGCAGCGTTTTGGTCAACGAACCACGACGCTTGGCATCGATCACAACCAGGGTCGACAGACCGGTCACTTCGTCCACCTGACGGGCAACGGTGACGCCTTCTTCGACGTTCTCGAAACGCACCACACCGGCGTATTCGGTGATGATCGGACGGGTCAGCGGATCCCAGGTTGCCAGGGCCGTGCCGGCCTTGATGACCATGCCGTCCTTGACGATCAGGGTCGCGCCGTACGGCACCTTGTGACGCTCGCGCTCACGGCCGTGGTCGTCGGTGATCAGCACTTCGCCCGAACGGGAAATGACGATTTGCGCGCCCTTGCCGTTGGTGACGTAACGCATGGTCGAGGTGAAACGGATGGTACCGTTCGACTTCGCTTCGACCGACGAGGCAACCGCCGCACGCGACGCCGCACCACCGATGTGGAACGTACGCATGGTCAGCTGGGTACCCGGTTCGCCGATCGACTGCGCGGCGACCACACCGACGGCTTCGCCGGCGTTGACCAGCATGCCACGGCCCAGATCGCGGCCATAGCACTTGGCGCACAGGCCGAAGCGCGTGTCGCAAGTCAGCGGGGTGCGGACCTTGACTTCGTCGATCGACAGACGCTCGATCTCTTCGACCATGTCCTCATCCATCAGGGTGCCGGCTTCGTACAAGGTAGCCTGGGTTTCCGGATTGACGACGTCGTTGACCACCACGCGGCCGAGGATACGGTCGCGCAGCGCTTCGATGACTTCACCACCCTCGACCATCGCCTTCATCAGGGTGCCGTTGGTCGTGCCGCAATCATCCTCGATGACGACCAGATCCTGGGTCACGTCGACCAGACGACGGGTCAGGTAACCCGAGTTCGCGGTTTTCAGCGCCGTATCGGCCAGACCTTTACGAGCGCCGTGGGTCGAGATGAAGTACTGCAAAACGTTCAGACCTTCGCGGAAGTTCGCGGTGATCGGCGTTTCGATAATCGAACCGTCCGGTTTCGCCATCAGACCACGCATACCGGCCAGCTGGCGAATCTGCGCCGCCGAACCGCGGGCGCCCGAGTCGGCCATCATGTAAATCGCGTTGAACGATTCCTGGGTCGACTTGGTGCCGTCACGCTTGATGACGTCTTCCACTTTCAGCTGGTCCATCATGGCCTTGCCGACTTCGTCCGAGGTCTTGCCCCAGATGTCGACGACCTTGTTGTAACGCTCGCCGGCGGTGACCAGACCCGAGGCGTACTGCTGCTCGATCTGTTTGACTTCGGACTCGGCGGCCGAAATCAAGGTCACTTTTTGTGGCGGTACCAGCATGTCGTCCACGCAGATCGAAATACCGGCGCGGGTCGCCAGGCGGAAGCCCGACTGCATCAGCTGGTCGGCGAACACGACGGTCGCGCGCAGACCGCACTTGCGGAACGACGTGTTGATCAGCTTGGAAATCTCTTTCTTCTTCAGCGCGCGGTTCAGCACCGAGAAAGGCAGGCCTTTCGGCAGGATTTCCGACAGGATGGCGCGGCCGATCGTGGTCTCGTAACGCGTCACGGTGCGGACGAACTCGCCCGTCGCCGGATCTTTCGGATGCTCGACGATACGCACGGTGATACGGGTCGTCAGTTCGACTTCCTTGTTGTCGTAGGCGCGGATGACTTCCGACACGTCCTGGAACAGCATGCCTTCGTTCTTGGCGTTGATCGCTTCGCGGGTCGCGTAGTACAGACCCAGCACGATATCCTGCGATGGCACGATCGACGGTTCGCCGTTCGATGGGAACAGGATGTTGTTCGATGCCAGCATCAGGGTGCGTGCTTCCATCTGCGCTTCGATCGACAGAGGAACGTGGACCGCCATTTGGTCACCGTCAAAGTCGGCGTTGAATGCGGCGCAGACGAGTGGGTGCAACTGGATG
>JBDSKP010000402.1:0-6284 GCA_039916925.1 Duganella sp. | reverse complement strand
ACACGTAGGGCGGATTAGCGGAGCGTAATCCGCCATGCACGCGCCGCCGACGGCTCATCAAAGGCGGCTGGCGGCAAAATAGGTTCGAAGCATTGACACACGATACCCCTTAATCTAGGCTCGAAAGGCAGGCTCGTTGAGCCCGCGCCTCGCAGACTACCCACAAGGAACACGGTGTCAGACCCACTCCCCGCCCGCGCATTGCCCAACGCCGTCGCCGGCCTGGTCGGCACCGCCACAGTACTGGGCCTGCTGTACTTCGGCCGCGACGTGCTCATCCCCATCACGCTGGCCTTCATTCTCAGCTTCCTGATCGCGCCGTTCGTGCGCTCGCTGCGCCGCATCGGCCTCGGGCACACCGCCTCCGTGCTGACCGGCGTGCTGATCGTCGCCGCCGCGCTGTTGATGGCGGGCGCGGTGATCGTCTCGCAGGTCAGCCGCCTGGGCGCGAGCCTGCCGCGCTACCAGGACACCATCGCCGCCAAGATCGAAACGCTCGACAGCCTCACGCGCGGCACCATCGGCAGCCTGGGCGGCCCCGCCGGCCAGTTGATCGAACATTTCACGCAGGACGCGCCGGGCGCGCCGGCCGACGCCCGGCCGGGCCTGCCGGCCTCGAGCCGCACGCCGGTGCCGGTCGAAGTGCGCGAGCCGGCGCTCAAGCCGCTGCGGCTGCTGGGCAAGATCATCGCCTCGGTGTGGCCGCCGCTGGAGATGGCCGGCATCGTTTTCATCGTGCTGATCTTCGTGCTGCTGGAACACGAATCGCTGCGCGACCGCTTCATCCGCCTGGCCGGCGGCGCGGATTTGCGCGCCACCACCGTCGCCGTCAACGACGCCGGCGAGCGGCTGTCGCGCTTTTTCATCTCGCAATTCGCCGTCAACGCCTGCACCGGCATCGCCATCTGGATCGGCCTGAGCGTGATCGGCCTGTCGCAGGCGTTGCTGTGGGGCACGATGGCCGCCGTGGCGCGCTTCATCCCCTATGTCGGCCTGTGGATCGCCGCGTTCTGCGCCACCCTGCTGGCGGCCGCCATCGATCCCGGCTGGTCGCTGGCGCTGATGACGTTCGGCCTGTTCCTGGTGGTCGACGTCATCGTCGCCCAGACCATCGAACCGAAGCTGTACGGCCATACGACGGGCCTGTCGCCGCTGTCGGTGGTGGTGGCGGCGATCTTCTGGAGCGCGATCTGGGGTCCGGTCGGCCTGGTGCTGTCGACGCCGCTGACCTTGTGCCTGGTGGTGGCTGGCCGCTATATCCGCGCGCTCAAGGTGCTCGAGATCATGTTCGGCGAATTGCCGGCGTTGACGATGCCGCAAAATTTCTACCAGCGCATCCTCTCCGGCGACGCCCACGAGATCGTCGCCAGCGCCAAGCGCTACATGCAACACAAGTCGCTGGCCGAGTATTGCGACGGCGTGCTGGCACCGGCGCTGCATCTGGCCCATTTCGACCTCAAGGACAACGCCATCACGCCGGAGGAGGAAGTCAAGGTCAGCACCGCCGTCATCGCCGTCATCGAGGCGCTGAGCGGAGATCCGAAGTGGTGGAAGAAGCGCAAGAGCGTCTCGGCGCTGGCGGGCGTCGGCATAGGACGGCAGTTGCGCGACAGCCGCATCTCCGTCACCGGCGAATGGCAGGGATCGTTCGATGTGCCGGCCGGCAGCGTGGTGCTGACGATGGGGCTCGGCGGGCAGTTCGATGAGCTGGCCACCGAGATTCTGGTGCGCATCCTGCGCGAGCAGAAAATCGACGCCCGCAGCATGGGTTTGGAGGGCCTGGACCAACCGCCGCCGCCGGAGGCGTCGCCGGAGCTGGTGTCGATCGTATGCCTGGTGAGTATCGATCCGATCGACGACCGGGAGAAGATGGCGCAGGCGATACAGAAAATGCGCGAGAGTCTGCCGCATTGCAAGCAGTTCGCGGTGTTGCTGCCAAGTCCATTTGAGAATCCGGATTTGCGGGAGTGCACGTTCGAGCGGGCCGATCATGTGGCGCACTCGTTCGAGGATGCGTTGCGGAGTTGCGTGATGGCGTTGCGTGGGAGGGCCGACTAACGGCGGCTCATAAATGGCGGATTACGGCGTCCCGCCTAATCCGCCCTACGTGGAACACGTGTGATTCGTGCGCCAACTTAGATAGGGCATGCGTGACGAGGGTACACGTAGGGCGGATTAGCGCAGCGTAATCCGCCATGTATGAGCCGCCAACAACCGCGCCATCAATTCAATATCAACTCCGGCTGCCGCTGCACGATGGCCGTCTTCGGCAGGCAAACGATGAAGCTGCTGCCCTTGCCCGCCTCCGATTTGATCTGCAACGTGCTGCCATGGCGCAGCAGCAGGTGCTTGACGATCGCCAGCCCCAATCCGGTGCCCTGCGTCTCGCGCGAGCGGCTCTTGTCGACCCGGTAGAAACGCTCGGTCAAGCGCGAAATATGTTCGGGACTGATGCCGATGCCCGTATCCTCGACCTTGAACTTGACGCCGCTGTCGAACTCGCGCCAGAGCAGATTGATCTTGCCGCCGGCCGGCGTGTAGCGCACCGCGTTCGACGCCAGATTGCCGAACGCGCTGTGCAATTCCTCGTAGCTGCCCATGATGTCCGGGCCGTCGAGCTCCAGCGTGATCTCGTGCTTGCCGGCCGACAGCGCGCGCGCGTCGCGCAACACCTGCTCCATCAGCTTGCGCACGTCGACCTGCTCCGGCCGCATCGGATAATCGACCGACTCCAGCCGCGACAACGTCAGCATATCCTCGATCAGATGCTGCATGCGATGGCCCTGCTCGGTCATCAGCTTCAGGTGCGCCGAGCGCGTGGCCACGTCCAGCCCTTCCGACGCGGCGATCTCGAGGAAGCCGACGATCACCGTCAGCGGCGTGCGCAACTCGTGCGAGGCGTTGGCGATGAAGTCGCGGCGCATCTCCTCGATGCGCTCGGTCTCGGTGGCGTCGTGCGTGACCAGGATCTGGCGGCGGTTCTCGAACGGAATGATGTGCACGATCAGCTTGCGCTCGCGGAAGCTGATCGTCAGCGGCTGCTCGTAGCGGCCGAGGATGATGTAATCCATGAAGTCGGGATTGCGCACCAGGTTGGTCACGCGCATGCCCTTGTCGCGCTCATGCGTCAGGCCCAGGTGCTTTTCGGCGGCCGGGTTGCACCACTCGAGGAACAACACGTCGTCCATGATGACCACGCCGTCCGGCAGCAGGTGCATGGCCTGGCGGAAGCGCGCCAGCCATTCGGTCAGCTCGGCCTGGTTCTTCTCGTCGTCGCGCCGCATGCGGTACAGGCGCGAGAAGATGTTGGTCCACGCGCCCCAGCCGTCGGGCAGCTTGGCGCTTTGGGGGTCGTCCATCCAGTTGCTCAGCTGGTACAGGTAGGACAGTTGCACGAACACCATCACCATCATCGCCACCAGGGCGACCACCAGGCCGGTCATCCATCCGAACATCCAGCCCAGCAGGGCACACCCCGCCAGGATCAGAGCGGTGCGCAACGCGGCCGGCACCCAGAACACCAGTTTTGGATTCATGATGTAACAGTTATTTTTCCGAAAGCATGTAGCCTACACTACGCACGGTCTTGATCAAATGTTCGGCCTCCTTCAACGCCTTGCGCAGGCGCAGAACGTGGACGTCGACGGTGCGCTCCTCGATGACGACATGGTCGCCCCACACCTTGTCGAGCAGCTGGCTGCGCGAGAACACCCGTTCCGGATGCGCCAGCAGGAACTTGAGCAGCTTGTACTCGGCGTGGCCGATATCGATCTTCTGCTCGTCCATCGAGACGGTGCAGCTGACCGGGTCGAGCATGACGTTGGCGGCGCGCATGGCCGTCTGCGCATGCTCCGGGCTCTTGCGGCGCAACAGCGCCTTGGCGCGCGCCAGCAGCTCGCGCGGCGAGAACGGCTTGGTGATGTAGTCGTCGGCGCCGCTGTTGAGGCCGGCCAGCTTGTCCTCTTCCATGCTCTTGGCGGTCAGCATGATCACCGGTATCTCGTTGAACTGGCGGTCCGAGCGGATGCGCGCCAGCAGGCGCAGGCCGGTCTGGTCCGGCAGCATCCAGTCGAGCAGGATCAGCTGCGGGGTGCGGGTCTGGATGAAGTCCCAGGCCTCGCCCACGCTTTGCACGGCGCAGCAGTTCCAGCCGGCCTCGCGCAGCGAGAACGTCACCAGTTCGACAATCGCCGGCTCGTCTTCAACGATCAGTACTGTGGTTTTATCAGATGCCATTTCTTTTTTTACTCGGTTTGCGCGGGTATGTCGTCGGGAATCGGCGACGTGGTCTTGGTGTGGCGGATATCCTTGCCTTCAACGACGTAGATGACGTATTCGGCAATGTTCTTGGCGTGGTCGCCGATGCGTTCGATCGCCTTGGCGACCCACAGCGTATCGAGCGCGGCCGAGATGGTGCGCGGATCTTCCATCATGAAGGTGATCAGGTTGCGCATGATCGAGCGGAACTCGTGGTCGATCACGGCGTCCTGGGCGATCAGTTGCAAGGCCTGCTTGCCGTCGTTGCGCGCGAACGCGTCGAGCGCGTCGTGCAGCATGTCGCTGGTGTTGTTGGCGATGCCGCGCACCATTTCATAGTGATTGACGGTGACGGCGCCGCGCGCATGCAGCGCCTTGGCGGTGCGGGCGATCTTGGTGGCCTCGTCGCCGATGCGCTCGAGGTCGGTGATGACCTTGATCGTCGCCATGATGGTGCGCAGGTCGTTGGCGGCCGGCTGGCGGCGCACGATCAGGTGGCTGCAGGCGTCGTCGAGCGACACTTCCAGCTGGTTGACGGTGTCGTCCTCGCGCATCACGCGGTCGGCGCGCTCGGGGTTGCCGATGCGGAAACAGGTCATCGCGTCGAGGAATTGCGTCTCGACGATGCCGCCCATCAGCAACACCTTGGAGCGGATGGCTTCTAATTCATTGTCGTACTGTTTGGATGAGTGCTCACCGATCATGTTCTTCTCCGTATCCGGTTGATATTATAAATGCAATCAGCCGAAGCGGCCGGTGATGTAGTCCTGGGTTTCCTTGCGGGCCGGATTCATGAAGATCTGATCGGTCTCGCCGAATTCGACCAGCTCGCCCAGGTACATATAGGCGGTGTAGTCCGAGCAACGCGCGGCCTGTTGCATGTTGTGGGTGACGATGGCGATCGTGTAGTCCTGCTTCAATTCGCTGATCAGTTCCTCGACCTTCGACGTCGAGATCGGGTCCAGCGCCGAAGTCGGCTCGTCGAGCAGCAGCACGTCCGGTTTGACGGCCACGCCGCGCGCGATGCACAGGCGCTGTTGCTGGCCGCCCGACAGCGACAGGCCGCTCTTGGTCAGCTTGTCCTTGACCTCGCCCCACAGCGCCGCCTTCTTCAGCGCCCATTCGACGCGCTCGTCCATCTCGCCCTTCGACAGGTCTTCATACAGGCGTACGCCGAAGGCGATGTTGTCGTAGATCGACATCGGGAACGGCGTCGGCTTCTGGAACACCATGCCGACCTTGGCGCGCAGCATGTTGACGTCCTGGCCCTCTTCCAGGATGTTGCGGCCGCGGTACATGATCGACCCCTCGGCGCGCTGGCCGGGATACAGGTCGTACATGCGGTTCAGCGTGCGCAGCAGGGTCGACTTGCCGCAGCCGGACGGACCGATGAAGGCCGTCACCTGGCGCTCGTGGATGTCGAGGTTGACGTTGGTCAGGCTCTGGGTCTTACCGTAGAAGAAATTCAGTCCGCTGATTTCGATGGTTTTGCGTTTGTTGCCGTTCATGGCTGCGGTGTGCTCTGGGCTCAGTTGCGTATTCATAGTCGATCGCTTTTCTAGTGGTCGAAGGGTGTGCCGATGCGTTAGTTCGGGATTTTCTGGCTGAACAGGGTGCGCGAGACGATATTCAGCGCCAGGACGCTAAAGGTCACCAGCAGCGCGCCGCCCCAGGCCAGCTCGCGCCAGTTGTCGTAAGGGCTCATCGCGAAGCCGTAGATCACCACCGGCAGGTTGGCCATCGGGCCGTTCATGTCCTTGCTGAAGAACTGGTTGTTGAGCGCGGTGAACAGCAACGGCGCGGTTTCGCCGGAGATGCGGGCCACGGCCAGCAGCACGCCGGTGATGACGCCGGCCTTGACGGCGCGCAGGCGCACCAGCATCGCCACCTTCCAGCGCGGGGCGCCGAGCGCGAAGGCCGCTTCGAGCAGGCTGTTGGGCACCAGGCGCAGCATGTTGTCGGTAGTGCGCACCACCACCGGGATGGCGATCAGCGCCAGCGCCACCGAGCCGGCGTAACCGGAATAG
>JBDSKP010000401.1:0-3529 GCA_039916925.1 Duganella sp. | reverse complement strand
CATTTACGGCCAGACGCGCATCCTGTACGCGATTTCCAAGGACGGCCTGATCTCGAAGTCGTTCCAGAAGGTGAACGCGAAGACGGCGTCGCCGGTGCAGAACACCTTGATCGTTTGTATCGTCGTGGGACTGGTGGCCGGCTTTGTGGACGCGACCTTCCTGTGGGACATGGTCAGCATGGGCACGCTGACGGCCTTCATCGTGGTGTCGCTGGCGGTGCCGGTGATGCGCAAGAAGGAAAACGGCAAGGGCGTGAAGGGTTTCCGCGTGCCGTTCGGACCGTACGTTGTGCCGGGCCTGAGCATCGGCGCCTGTCTGTATCTGATGTTCGGGCTGTCGCTGACGACTTACACAATCTTCGCCATCTGGATGTCGGCCGCGATCCTGACGTACTTCCTGTACGGGATGCGCAACTCGCGTTTGAATCTGCTTAAATAGAATCGCCACAAACCAAAAAGCCCCGGCACCGCGTTAGCGGCCGGGGCTTTTTGCTGTGGCGCGCACGGCTTATTCAGCGTCTTTGGTCGGCTTGGCGCCCAGGTAGAGGCGCAGTACGAGACCGGACAGGGCGATAGCGGCAGGCAGGTTTTCGATGATGGTCAGCATGGTGATTCTCCAGTAAGTTAAATAGTTTGAGTGAAGCGCGATTAACCGAAGCGGGCTGCGATGTAGCGCAGTTCCGCTGCCAGGTTAGGCGAGTGTGCTTCCACGTCTTTGGCGGTGCTGCTCAGCCACCAGATGGTTTCATCGGCGCGCTCGGTGGTCGCTTCTGCAACGGCGGCTGGCTTCCGTGCAAACAGCGCGGCGAACAGTTGACGTGCAGCGTAGGCGACATTGGCTGCGTAGTTGGCGGTGGTGTGAGTGTGGAAAGTAGTCGAGTTCATGAGAAGCTCCTGTTAAATGTTCGTTTGATGCAGTGCAGTATGCGCCGCTTTCAGAAATAAAAAAAATTTTGATTTGTGATACGTGCCATTCGTATTTAATATAACTCTATGTTTTCCCTATGAAACATAGGTTCTGAGGGGTAACTTTTTCATCGTAGTTTTTTTCTTGGAGGCACTGCCTTCAGCTATTATTACTGTCCTATTAGCAATAATTCGACGGAGTCCGGATGTCCCTGCGCACTAAATTCATGCTGGCCTTGCTGTTGACCGGATTGGCGGCGGTGGCGATGGTTGGCGGGCTGGCATACGTGGGGATGACCAAAAAAGTCGATCTCATTCGCCGGGAGCAGGCGGCCGAGCACTTCTACACCGCCGTGAGCGGCTATTTGCGGATCTACGGCAGCTGGCAGACGGCGATGGCCGTTGAGCCTTTCGACAACTATATGCGGCGCTACCAGGACCTGCGTGGCGACCGGCGCCCGCGGCCGGGCGACGCCGGCCCCGATGACGAGCGCGGCCCGGGACGGGCGCCAAGGCCGGAGCCGGAAGCGGACGGCCCGCCGGACGCCGACGCGCGCTTGCCGCAAGCGCCGCCGCCGGTCGGACGCCGGCCGCCGCCGCCGCCCGCCAACGGCGAGCCGCCGTTCCACTTCATCCTCGCCGACCAGGACTTCCGCGTTTTGCTCGGCGCGGGCGTATACCGCCACGGCGAGGTGCTGCCGCCGTCCGCGCGCAAGGATGCGCGCCCGATCGAGGTCGATGGCCGGATCATCGCCCACGTGTCGCCGGAGGGCGTGATCACCCCCAGCAAACAGGAGCTCCAGTATCTGCGGGCGATGCGCGAGGCGCTGCTGGCCGGCGTGACCGGCGCGGCGGCGCTGGCGTTGCCGCTGGGCGTTCTGCTCAGTCGCGGCATGAGCCGCAAGTTAAGCCATCTGACGGCGGCGGTGCGGGCCATGCACGGCGGCTCGCTGCTGCAGCGCGTGCCGGTCGAGGGGCGCGACGAGGTGGCGACGCTGGCCAGCGCCTTCAACGACATGAGCGAGAAGCTGGCCCGCACGCACGAGGAATTGCACGCCTCGCACCAGACCATCCTGGAGCAGGCCGAGCAGATGCGCGAACTGAGCGTGCGCGACGCGCTGACCAAGCTGCATAACCGCCGCCATTTCGACGAGCGGGCGACCACGCTGTTCAGCCACGCGGTGCGCCACAAGCAGCCATTCGCCATGGTGATAGGGGATATCGATTTCTTTAAAAAGATCAATGACCAGTTCTCGCACGCCACCGGCGACGCCGTGCTGCGCCACGTCGGCGAGATTCTGCGCAGTCACATGCGGCTGAGCGATCTGGTGGCGCGCTACGGTGGCGAGGAATTCGTCATCGCCTTGCCGGAGACCGGGTTGCCGCAGGCGGCGGCGCTGTGCGACAAGCTGCGCCACATGATAGAGAGCTTCCCGTGGCACGAGGTGCATCCCGAGCTGAAGGTCACCATGAGCATGGGCGTGTACGCCGATCTGGCGGCGGGGACGGCCGAGGCCATGCTGCGGAAGGCCGATGCGCTGCTGTACCGCGCCAAGCAGACGGGCCGCAACCGCGTCTGCTTCGGTTAGCGGTCAGCGGTCAGCGGTCAGCGGCGGCCGTCCAGCCAGCGGCCGCCGAACATGGTGCAGACCAGGGACAGCACGATCAGCGCGATGCCGGCCCATTGCCAGCTGGTGACGACGTCGCCCAGCAGGATCATGCCGGCGCTGATGCCGACCACCGGCACTCCGAGGCTGAACGGCGCCACGCGGTTGACCGGATGGCGCTTCAGCAGCCGGGTCCACATCGCGTAGCCGAGGATGGTGGCCATCCAGCCCAGATAGGCCACCGAGGCCCAGGTGGTCCACGGCGCGCCGGTCCAGTGCCAGCGGGAGGCGGGATCGTCGAACGCCAGCGACAGGCCGATGAACGGCAGGATGGGCACCAGGCTGCACCAGACCATGAAGCTGACGACATCGAATTCCGGCGTGGCCTGCTGCGCGCGGCGCACGACGATGTTCGAGGCTGCCCACATCGCCGCCGCCATCAACGTCAGCACGAAGCCGCCGGCCGTGGTGGCGCCGGCGTGGCCCGGTTCCACATAGTTCGTGCCGAAGCAGACCAGCCCCAGCGCCGCCAGCAGCAGGCCGCCTTGCAGCGCGCGGCTGGCGCGTTCGCGCAGCAGCACGAAGCCGAACAGCGCGGTGAAGAAGACCTGGGTTTGCAGGATCACCGACGCCAGCGAGGCCGACATGCCTACCTTCAGCGACAGGAACAGCAGGCCGAATTGGCCGACGCCCTGGCACAGGCCATAGGCGACGATCCATTTGACGGGCAGCTTGGGCGGGCGCACGACCAGGATCAGCGGCAGCACGGCGAAAATGTAGCGGCCGGCGCCGAGCTGGAACGGCGTCAGGTCCTTGAGGCCGATTTTCATCGCGACGAAGTTGGTGCCCCAGATCAGGACCACGGCAAGGGCGGAAACCAGGTCGCGGGTGCTGAAGGTGGCGGGAGTGGTCATCTTGCTATGGTAGCAGCTAAGTCGCCCGGCCTGTGAGTGGGCGGCGGGCCAACCCGTAAGGCCGGGCGGGGTCGTACCCAACCGGGTACGACCCCTGTGGGC
>JBDSKP010000400.1:0-2651 GCA_039916925.1 Duganella sp. | reverse complement strand
CTCGTCGATCATGCTCAAATCGCTGGCCGACCGCCTGGCCGAAGCCTTCGCCGAATACCTGCACGAGCGCGTGCGCAAGGACCTGTGGGGCTACGCGGCGGCCGAGGAGCTGAGCAACGACGCCATGATCGCCGAGAAGTACGCCGGCATCCGTCCGGCGCCGGGCTACCCGGCCTGCCCGGAGCACACGGTCAAGCGCGACATGTTCAAGACCATGCAGGCGGGGGAGATCGGCATGGAGTTGACCGAATCGTTCGCCATGTATCCGGGCGCGGCCGTGTCCGGCTTCTACTTCGCGCATCCGGAATCGAAGTACTTCGTGGTCGGCAAAATCGGCGAGGACCAGCTGACCGACATGGCCGCGCGCCGCAACGTCGACAAGGCCGAGCTGGAGCGCTGGTTGGCCCCAAACTTGTCCTAAACTCCGGGGTCAGGTCTAACATTGCTACACGGGCTGAGCATAAACTCCGGGGTCAGGTCTTAATGCCGCTAAGTTAAGGCGATTTTCGTAGGGCGGATTAGGCGGACCGCCGTAATCCGCCACGAGCCGTCGACGGCGCTTGGCGGATTACGCTGCGCTAATCCGCCCTACGTGGTTCCGATATCCGGCATTAGGGTCAGGTCTAACATCGGCATTAGGGTCAGGTCTAACATTGCTACACGGGCTGGGCATTGGACCTGGGCCGACGGCTAATCGAGCGGTGGTATGATGCCCTCGGCCAACGTTTTAAGCAGGCGCGCGCGGCGCCGCTCCAGATCGCCGATCTGGCGTTCGATGGCGACCAGCCGCTTGCGCTGCGCGTCGGTGGTCTCGCCGCACGCCGCTGCGCCCTCTATCATCAACATGCAATCCGGAAACGAGCGGATCTCCGCCAGGCTGAATCCGCTCGCGATCATGCGCTGGATCTGCTTGACCTGGGTGACGGCCGCAGGCGGAAAAACCCGATAACCATTGCTGGCGCGTTGCGATTTCAGCAGCCCGTGTTCGTCGTAGTGGCGGATCGAGCGCACGCTGGCGCCGGTGGCGCCGGCCAGCTTGCCGATGCTGAGCGGCTCGGTATGGTCTGCTTTGATCATGTGGAAAAGCATAGCATCTTTTCGCTTGACCCTGACACCGGTGGGAGGGTTGATAGTGTGCGTTCCCGATCTGGCCGGCTTCATCGACAATCTGAAACCTTGAACTTTTAAGAACGTGGGCGGACTAACAAGGTATGCCGCCATCACGCGGCTTACCAGGGAGGACGATATGGAAACTCATTCATCCAATACATCCGCCAAGCGCTGGCAGGACCAGTTGATCCTGTTATTGGGCCTGTGGTTCTTTATTACGCCCTGGGTGTTTGGCTACCCCATCCCGTCGGCGCAGGCCTGGACCGCGTTCATTTCGGGCGCGGTGATCGCGCTGCTGGCGGCGTTCGATCTGTACAAGACCTACTTCTGGGCCGTCACGCTCAACCTGCTGCTGGGGATATGGGTGGCGGTGTCGCCTTGGGTGCTGGGGCTGGCGGCCAACGCCGAGTTGACGTGGAACTCGGTGATCGTCGGCGTCGCGGTGGCCGTGCTGGCGCTGTGGGAGATGCGCACCGATCCGGAGCTGGTCAAGCATTGGCCCGGGGCCGGGCATGCCACGTGAATCGTCGTGGAAGGCCCATGCATGCGTCGCTGACGGCGCATGCATGGCGGATTACGCTGCGCTAATCCGCCCCACGTGATCCCCGGATTTTCGAAGGAAGGTCTCGGGTTTTCGATGGTCCACGGATTTGCGAAGATGGCGTGGCGTTCTCGCCGTCACAGCGCGTAGCGCACGACGTTGTCGCTCCATTCGAAGGCGGCCAGCTCGAGCTCCACCAGTTCATCGGTGGACATCGCCAGATTGCGCAGCGCCGGCACGATGTGCTCGTCCATCTCCTCGATGCGCTCGATGCATTCGGCCAGCTTGAGCAGGTCGCCGTGGAAGCCGCCGCGATGCAGCAGCGCGTCCGAGACGTCGTCGTTGACCGGGATCTGCGCCAGGATCTCCGCCATCGGCATGCCGAACAAGGTATCCATCAGCGACATGATGCCGACAGTGAAGGCGATGTCGGCGACGTGGCGCTGGCTCGGCCGCAGCTTGCCGGCCAGCAGTTCCAGCAGCCGGCCGCGCGTGGTCGCCAGCATCAGCAACGGCGTCATGCTGTGGCCGCGCTTGCTCGGCTCGGCGTACAGCATGATCTGCAGCCAGCGCTGCAACTGGCGCCGACCCAGCAAGGTCACCGCCTGGCTCAACGAATCGATGCGCTGGCGCGCGCCGACCGCCGGCGTGTTCACCAGCCGCAGCAGGTTGAGCGCCAGCGACACGTCGCGCTTGATCGCGCGCTCGATCTCGATATTGTCGGCGTCCGACGTCACCAGCGTCATCAGCTCCATCACCGCCAATTGCGACGGCGACAGCTTCTTGCCGCTCATGATCACCGGCCGCGAGAAGTAATACCCCTGGAAGTAATCGAACTCCAGGTCCAGCGCGTTCTTGAATTCCTCCCGCGTCTCGACCTTTTCGGCCACCAGTTTCTTTTTCTGCTGGCGGAAGCGCGGCGCCAGCTTCATCAAGGTCGACAGCTGGGTGTTGCGCATGTCCATCTTGACGTAGTCGATCCACGGCACCAGCGCGGCGA
>JBDSKP010000399.1:0-4879 GCA_039916925.1 Duganella sp. | reverse complement strand
TAGGGAATCGCATGCTAAAAATTTTAGGGAAAGCCACATCGATCAACGTCCGCAAGGTATTGTGGACGTGCGCCGAACCTGGTATCGAATTCGATCGGGAAGATTGGGTGCCGGCTTGTGTCCTCTGGGAATCGAATACGATTTGCAACATTAGGCCAATGTTCGCACCAACGCGCTAGATGAAATCCGTCTCGCCGTCGATCATCGCCGGGTGGCCACTCATCGCGCGCGACGCTTGCATGCCGGCCATCACCGCCGCCTCCACGCAACCGGCGTTCAAGCCGGTCTTGATCCAGTCGCCGGTCAGGAACAGATTCGAGAAGCCCGATTGGTCGGTCTGCAAACGGTACCGGGTGCTGTCCACCACCGACATCACGTAGCGCTCGGACGGATCGACATTGGCGCGCCAGTACTGCGCGTCGAAGCGCTGCACGCCGGTCGCTCCGCTCTCGTCGATCAGCCATTGCCACGGGAAGGCGCCGGCGGGACCGGCGGCCGACCACAAGGACGCGATCTTGTAGCTGAGCTGATTGACCGCCCCCTCCTTCGCCAACTCCGCCATCCGTTTCGGGAAGCCGCTGTCGCTGGCGGGCGGATAGCTGTCGATCGTCATCGCGCTGCAGAAGTAGGACGTGTTGCGCGGCTCCAGGCCGGCCGGCCAGTCCTCGCGCTCCAACAATTGGTCCATCGGCGCCCAGGTGTCGTAAGGCTCGCTGAAGCCGCTCAACACGGGCTGCTGGCCCTGGGGCTGGATGCTCCAGCCCATCTGCGTCAGATCCTTGTCCAGCCAGACCTGATAGGCTTGCGTCGCCACGGTCTTGACTTTTTCGGAGGTGGCCAGCAGCGCCGGGCTTTTCGCCAGCAGTTGCGGACACAGCGCCGGCAGCGACCCGACCGAGATGCCGAACACGACCTGGTCGAAATCGACGCCGCGCTTCAGCGTCAGCACCGGCAGCTCCTTGTCGAAGCGCTCGTGGTACACGCGCGGCCAGTCGCTCCAGTACGACTCCAGATTGATCTCCTTCTCGCGCAGCAGCGCCGCCTGTTCGGGATCGATCTGGTCGTAGTTCGGCTGGCTCGGCCAGCACGCCAGGTCCTTGACATCGACCAGCGGAAGGTAATCGGCGCCGGCCAGATCGACCTGGCGCGTCATGCGGATGGCGCCGATCTCGCGGCCGTCCGGCACCAGTTCCTCGACCTTGTGGAAGAACTTGAACGTGACGCCGCGCTTGAGCAACGCCTCGTACAACGGCGTGAAGACGGTATCGCCCATCCCCGCCTGCATCTTGAACATGATGCCGCCCTTGTAGCATAGGCCGATGCGCGCCATCGACCGCAGCAAGGTCCCCGCCTCCGCGTTCGGCTTGGTGAAGTCGCCGCCCTCGTACGCGAATATCAAATCGTAGAAACCGCGCACCGGCGCCGAGTTCACGCACAGGTCCTCGTCGCCGCCGTGCTTGCGCAGCCAATCGCGGAAATCGATAGCGTTGATGACATCGAAGCCATGCTTGATCACGCCATCCTCGAACACGCCCTTCATGACCGTGATGCCAAGATCGAGGCAAATGAACAGCCGGCGGATATCGTCGAGGATGTCGCCATCGGCGGCGGCACTGTCGATCAAACCTCGATAGCGCGAGCGCAGGCGGCCACGCACGCCGCCCAACACGCCGGCCAGCGCTTGATGCTCGACTTCCGTATGCGCGCCGGCGTCGGCCGACATGTTCGCCACCATGCCGGTCAGCGCGCTGGCGGCCAGGGTCAGGTCGTCGGCCAGCTCGTGGACCGTGTTGGCCACGCCCTCGGCCAGATGGTACAGCCAGTCCGGCAGCATGCCGCTATGCGGGGGATGGTCGGGCAGCTCCAGCGCCTGCGTCAGATGGTCGATACTGTTGATCCATTGTTCGATCCAACCCATCATGGCCACCGCCAGCTGCCACATCGAGATTTCCTGATCGCCCTCGCCCGGCTCTCCGGGCAGCGGCGGGAACACGATCGACCAGTTGTGCCAGTTGTCGCCGACCTGCTCCGACAAGGCCACGTAATCGTGCTGCTTGAAGGCGTCGCGCCACGTCGCCAGCGGCGCGCCGGCCGGGCGATCCAGGCTGGCGTAGGCTTCCTTGATCATCCTGAAGGCGTTGGTGTAGAAGCCGAACCAGATGTGCAGCCCATGCTCCTCGATACGCTGCCCGTACTGCGCGTTGCGGCCGCTGGCCCCCTTGCCGCCCAGCCGCCAGCCTTGCTGGTAGACGGTGATGTCGTAGTTGTTCTGCCAGCCCGGCTGGTCGCTCAGATAGTAGGCCGCCGTCATCGAGCCGACACCGCCGCCGAGGATCGCGATCTTCTTCGGCGCCACGCTCGAATTGTCGATCAATTCCTCGCCCGGCTGCGCCGTGAAATCGAAATTGAGGTTGTACGGCAGGATCGCCTGCTGCGCGCCCAGTCGCAGGCCGAGCGTCTCGCGCAGTGGAAAGCTGTCGAAGGCGTGCAGCACGCATTCGTACTCGTACCCGAGCAGTTTGCCGCCGTGGATCTTCTCGATGGTGGCCGGCGCCGCCAGGATCGCCTGGTACACCGCCTTCAGCCCCGCGCTGTCCGGGAACTGCTTGAGGAAGACCTGATCGATGCGCGGATTGCGCAGCAGCGAGACGATATCGTCCCAGCCGGCGGCATCGAGGTTGAAGAAATCGGGTATCGACAAGAACAGCTCGATGGCCTCCTCGATCAGGTCGAACAGGCTGTGGACCGGCCTTTCGATGCCGGTCTTCTGCGTCGCGTTCACCTCCAGCAGCGGATGCATGGCGATTTTGGTCTCCGGCGAAAACGGGTGGAAGCCTTTCGCCGAGACCGAACAGCGCAGCGGGTCCGCGTCGGCCGCGGGAATCTCGTACTCGCACAGATACTTCGGATAGCCGAACAGCTCGCGGCCGTTGATCAGCGCCATGGCGTCGTCGACGAAGATGTGCGCCGGGTAGTAGTAGATGTGGGCCAGCTCGCCCCCTTCGTCCATCGCCCCGACCATGATCCAGGTGACGATGTCGATCTCCGTGATCCAGCCCTTGGCCTGGTCGACCGCCACCGCCGAATCGGCGTGATTGACGCGCGTGAAGGTCAGCAGCACATAGGGCGAGATCACCTTGAAGCGCATGCGCCGGCCGGCCACCCGGTTGAGCGTGTCGTCGAGCGTGGCCTGCAGCTTGGCCAGATCGCCGCGCACAAAGAAGCCATACATCTCGGCATTTTTCAATTGCAACGGTGAATGCATCATCACCGAGCCACCCTGATAAATATATGAAGGACGCGTTGCCATGGGCTGATAGAGGGTTAGATGTTAAAAGTTAATAAGAATTAAACAGTTCTCCAGTGTATTGCAAGCGCGTTCAAGTTGCCTAAAGATAACTCAACATTCAGGGTGTACGATGGCGTCTACGCCACAAAAAAGAGGAAATTGAATGGGCCGCGACGATCACCGTAACCACCCGAGCCGCGCCTGGGTGCGCATGCCGTCGGAACGCCGGCTGGACTTGCTCGACCCGACGCCGTTCGACTGGGACGACTCGGACTTGGCGCTGGGGCTGGCGCGCACCTATCGCTGGGGCGGCCACTCGGCGTGGCCGCGCCCGTTGTCGGTGGCGCAGCATTCACTGACGGTCATGCATTTGCGCGCGGCCGCCTGCAAAGCGGTCGGCCTCGAGCTGGCGCCGCTGGCGGCGCTGCGCGAACTCCTGCACGACGCCGAGGAAGGCCTGCTGGGATTCGACTGCGTCTCGCCGCTCAAGCCGTTCCTTGGAGAGGGTTTCCGCGCGCTGACGGTGCGGCTGGAAAACGCCGTGTTCCTGCGCTACGGCCTGCCGCAGTGGACGCCGAAGGAGCACGCCGCCCACAAGCTGGCGGACCGGCTCGCCGCCGCCAGCGAGGCCGTGCACGTGGTCGGCTGGTCGGCGAAGGAGGTGCTACACACGCTGAAGATCACCGTGCCGCCGCTCAACGACGACCCGTTGCACGCGGTGTACGGCGGCACCCCGTGGGAGCCGTGGGCGCCGCCGCTGGCCGCCGAGCGGTTTCTGGCGGAGCTGGATCGGCTGAAAGCACTCAGTGTTTGAGCGACGCCATGGCATGTCGTGAAACGCCAGACGCCCGCTTACTGCACGTCGAGCAACTCGACGTCGAAAATCAGGTTGGCGTTGGGCGGAATCGGACCGGCGCCGCTGTCGCCATAGCCCATCGCGGCGGGAATGATCAGCGTGCGCTTGCCGCCGACCTTCATGCCCTGCACGCCCTCGTCCCAACCCTTGATGACCTGGCCGCCGCCGAGCTGGAAGCTGAACGGCGAGCGTCCGCTCGACGAATCGAACAGGGCGCCGTGCTGCTTCGGCGACGCCGGCTCGTACAACCAGCCGGTGTAGTGGACCACGGCGGTGGCGCCGGCCACCGCGTCCTTGCCGGTGCCGACCACGGTATCGATCTTTTGCAACGCGATGGCGGGCGCCACGTTGGCGGCGGACTCGACCGCAGGCGGCTGCGACGGCTTGTTGCGGTCACAGGCGGCCAGCGCCAGCGTGAGCGTCAGGCCGATGGCGCAGGAGGAAAACAGCTTGTTCATGTGATTCTTTCGTGTGGGTGGTACGGGATGGCGCAGCATACATGGCGCGCGGGCGAATGCCAACACCTCTGGGTGGCCGAAACGCGATTGCTTTTCAAGCCTGTCCTTTCGTGCTCACATCGCTTTGGCACTTGATGTAATCTTCGCAGGGGCGCCGGCCTCGACCCACTTTTCGACGGCGGCATTGGAGTAATACACATCGAAAGCTCATATGGCGTATCCCGCGCAACCTCGCGCCAACAGCGAAGGCACACTGGAAAAAGGCTCCTGGTTAAG
>JBDSKP010000398.1:0-4172 GCA_039916925.1 Duganella sp. | reverse complement strand
GGGGTGAGCATCGGTGCAAACTTTCCTGGGTTTTGGAGACTTGTGCGGCTTGTGGCCGGCACGGGTGCGTTGAAAACGCGGCTGGAACGCGGATTAAGCGCGTGCTAGTAGGCGCGCCGCTAGCGATAGGCTAGCAGGCGGCAGCAGGAAAGCGGATAGGTGCAGATGCGAGGTCATAGGCCTTAATGTACGAGATCGCCCGCATGGCTGTCAAGGGAATGTTGTCGGTGATGTATTTGATATCGTTGCATTCGGCCTGCGCCGGCCCATTCAGGTCATGGCCTGATGGACCAGCAGCGTGTCGGTGAACTGTTCGAAAGCGACCACTTTGCCGTCCTTGAGCGTCCAGATGTGCGTCACGCGGGCGCGCATGCTCTTTTTCGTGGCGCGGTACTCGCCCTGGTAGGAGCCGACGCCGATGACATGGTCGCCGGCGTCGAGCAGCGTTTCGGGTTCGAAGCGGTAGTCCTTCCACTCCCGTCCCAGCACGCCGAAGACGTTGTCGAGCACCGCCCGCGGGCCGACCCACGTGCCGGCGCACGGGAAGCCCGCCATTTCGGTCCAGCGCACGTCGGGGGCGACGTCCGCCATCATCGCCTTGGTGTCGCCTTTGGTCGAGGCGTCGTAGTGGGCGCGGACGATTTCGAGATTGCTCTTGGTTGTGCTCATGCTTAAACCTCCTGGTTGACTGTGAAGTGCTGGCCAAGGAAGGCCAGCCAAGCGTCTGGACGGCCCAGATACGGCGCCAGCTCGATGCGCGTGAAGGTGCCGTTCCGTTCCAGCGACAGCGACGGAAAGCCGGTCGCGCCGATGTGGTTCATCAGCGTGCGGGTGGCGACGACGTGCTCCTTGGTCGCCGGCCCGGCGAAGTCGTCGTAGGCGCGTTCGAAGGCGGTGCGGTCGATGCCGATGTCCGCCGCCAGATCGACCAGCACCAGGCGTTCGGCGACGCGCCGCCCTTCGACGTAATGGGCTCTCTGCAGGCGGGCCAGCAGCGCCAGGCCCTGCGACGACACCTGTTCGGCGGCGAGGATGGCGGTGATCGGCGGCTCGGAATCGAGCACCGCGCCGGTGTCGTTGAGCAGTCCGTCCTTGTAGCCGGCGCCGAACGGCTGGCCGCTCAGGTGGGCGATGCGCTGGTCGGCCTCGTTGACGTAGCGGCGCAGCTCCGGCGTGACCGGGCGGCGCTGGGACCCCATCATCATGCCGCCGGCATGGGCTTCGATGCGGGTGACCGCGCGCGCCGCCTCGATCAGCGGCTCGGCGCCGTAGCACCAGCCGCACATCGGATCGTAAATGTAGTGCAGGGTCGATTCGCTCATGGTAGCCGTTCCTTCGGTGGTTTGACTGGTTTTGACAGTGAGGCCCCCACTGTATCTGTTCGCTTTACGCGAATAAACACCGTCCTGATTGAAAGATCGTTGCGCGGATCGAGCGAATCGGTCCTGTTAGAGCAGCAGGCCGCCCGAGGCTTCGATGCGCTGGCCGCTGATGCAGGCGGCGCTGCCGACCAACCGGCGCCTGATCGACAGCGGGGAGCTGGTGGAGGTGCCGCCGGCGTTCCGCCCGCCGCCGACGCAGGTGTCCCTGGTCGTTCCGCGCCGCCGGCACCTCGCGCCGCGTGTGGAGGTGGTGTTCAACTGGCTGGCGCGGATCACCAGGCCGGCCTTGCTCGAGCTGCCGGCGCCGGTGCAAGGCCGTGCGGATAATCCTGCCGGGGCGTGACGCAGCGAAGGATTTAATCGGTGGACCGGGCGTGCTGCCCGGCCCGGTCCCGATTAGTGGCCTTCGCCGGCGTTGAACATCGTCCTGGCGTAGATCAGCCCCAGGCCGTAGCCGCCGCCGTGGGCGATCGAGGTGGCGACGGTTTCGTTGTAGGTCTCGCCGCGCGCCCAGTCGCGCTGCAGTTCGAGCAGGTATTGCAGCGACGTCATTGGACGGGCGCCCAGTTGCACCATGCGTTCGACGGCGCGTTCGTGCGCTTCGTCGGAGATGTCGCCGCTGGCGTCGGTGATGACGTAGACCTCGAAGCCCTGGTCGAGCGCCGACAGCGCTGGGCCGACGATGCACACCGACGTCCACAGGCCGGCCAGCACGATCTTGTCCTTGCCGATGGCGTTGACGCGGTCGGCGATGCGCGGGTCTTCCCAGGTGTTCATGGTGGTGCGGTCGATCGCTACTTCGTCGGGGAACACCGATTTGATTTCGTCGAAGATCGGGCCGGAGAACGATTTTTCGGCGACAGTGGTCAGGATGGTCGGCACGGCGAAGCCCTTGGCGGCCTTGGCGACCAGCGCGACGTTGTTGCGCAGCTGGACCGGGTCGATCGACTTGGTGGCGAACGACATCTGCGACTGGTGATCGATCATGATCAGCGTGTGGTTGCTTGGGTTCAGCAGGGTGTTGCCTGGTTTGGCGATGGCGGTTGGCATGATGCGCTCCTAAGTAATATTCAATGGTTTCGATAGTCTGATTCGCGTTATTCTTCGCGTTTCACGCTGCTGGAATGAAGTATCCGCGACGGCAGGCGAAAATAAAAGCGGAAAAAATACCTGGTTATGTTCGAAAAAATCGAAAATCACTTTCGGGCGTGAAAAAAGCGCGGGGCGGATAGCCCGCGCCGCGCATCGGATGCCCCGCGGCCGACCGGTTACTCGACGCGCACGCGCGCTTCGCCTTCGGCCATGCGGCCGATGACGGCCGCTTCGCCGAAGCCTTCGCGGCGGAACAACGCCAGCACTTCTTCAACGCTGGCTGCGTCGCACGACACCAGCAGGCCGCCCGAGGTTTGCGGATCGGTCAGCAGCATGTGCTGCGCCTGCGATACGCCCGCGCCCAGCTGCACGTCCTTGCCGTACGCGTCCCAGTTGCGGCCCGAGGCGCCCGTGAAGTAGCCGTCGTGCGCCAGCTGCTCGACGCCCGGCAGCAGCGGAATCGTGGCCATCTCCAGATGCGCCTCCAGCTTGGCGCCGCGCGCCAGCTCCAGCAGGTGGCCCAGCAGGCCGAAACCGGTGACGTCGGTCAGCGCGTGCACGCCGGCCATCTCCGACAGCGCCTTGCCGGGCTTATTGAGTTTGGTGGTGTTGGCGATCATGGCCTTGTAGCCGTCGGCGTCCAGCTTGTCCTTCTTCAGCGCGGCCGACAGCACGCCCACGCCCAGCGGTTTGCCCAGCACCAGCACGTCGCCGGCCTTGGCGTCGGCGTTGCGCTTGACCTTGGACGGGTGCACCAGGCCCAGCACCACCAGGCCGTAGATCGGTTCGACCGAGTCGATGGTGTGGCCGCCGGCGATCGGAATGCCGGCCTCCGCGCAGATCGATTCGCCGCCCTTGATGATCTGGCCGATGGTTTCGATCGGCAGTTTGTTGATCGGCATGCCCACCAGCGCCAGGGCCATGATCGGTGTGCCGCCCATGGCGTAGACGTCGGAGATGGCATTGGTGGCGGCGATGCGGCCGAAGTCGAACGGGTCGTCGACGATCGGCATGAAGAAGTCGGTGGTGGCGATCAGCGCCTGCTCGTCATTGAGCTTGTAGACGGCGGCGTCGTCGGCCGTCTCGATGCCGACCATCAGCTCCTTCGGCACCGGGAAGCCGGTGGAATTCTTCAGGATCTCGGACAGCACGCCGGGCGCGATTTTACAGCCGCAGCCGCCGCCGTGGGAGAAGGAGGTCAGTTTGATAGCGTCGTTGCTCATTTTGTTTATTCCTTGGTTGGGCCGATTCATCGATGCAGCAGATTATCCACTAACTCGAGCAAGGCCGCCCGTTCGGCGGCAGGCGCGAACAGCGGCGCGCGGGCGTCGCATTGCGCGCGCAGCAGCGCGTGGAACGACGGCTCATCGATGGTGCGGTCGATCAGGCGCGCCAGCGCGGCGGCGTCGCCGGGCGGGAAGTAGCCGGCATAGTCGTCGCCCAGCATGCCGCGATTGCCGTTGATGTCGCTCGCCAGCACCGGCACGCCGGCGCTGACCGCCTCGATGATGACGTTGGCGCCGCCCTCCATGTGCGATGTCAGCGCCATCGCGTGGCTGCGCTTGAGGCGCTGGCGGGTGGCGCCGTGCGCCAGGTTGCCGAGCCAGCGGTAGCGCGGGTTGGCGGCCTGCGCGGCTGCCGCCGCCTCGCCCAGCGCGGGATCGAGCGCGCCGCCGATGTGGACCATGCGCGCGTTCG
>JBDSKP010000397.1:0-5918 GCA_039916925.1 Duganella sp. | reverse complement strand
GCTGGGTGCTCAGCGCGACGATCTGGTCGGTGCTCAGCGCGCGCAGCTGGTTGCTGCGCAACGAGGCGACCTGGGCGGTCGTCAGCGCGGCGATCTGGTCGGTGCTGAGGACGCTGGTGGTGGCGGTGCCGAGCGCGTTCAGTTGCTGGCTCTTGAGCGCGGCGAAGTCCTGGGTTTCCATCGCGGCCAGCTGGGCGCTGCTCATCTGGCTCAGTTGCAACGTGGTCAGCGCGGCGGTTTGCGCGGTCGTCAGCGCGACGATCTGGTCGGTGTCTAGGGCGGTGAATTGCCTGGTGGTCAGCGCGGCGATCTGCGCCGTCTTGAGCGCGGCGAAGCCGGCGGTGCCGAGCGCGGCCAGCTGGTCGCTGCCGAGGGCGCCGATTTGCGCGGTCGACAGGCTGCTGCTCTGCGCGGTGCGCAGCGCGGCCATCTGATCGGTGGTCAGCGCGCCCAGCGCGGCGGTGCCGAGCGAGACCAGTTGTTGCGTGGTCAGGGCGGCGATGTCGTCGGTGTCGATGCTGGCGAGCTGGCCGTTGGTCAGCGCCGCCAGTTGGCGGGTTTGCAAGGCGATCGTCTGGCCGGACGTCAGCGCGGCGATCTGGGCGGCGCCTAGCGCGCGCAGTTGCGCGGTATTCAGCGCGACCACTTGGCGGGTCTGCAGCGCCGCGATGTCGTCCGCCTCGATCAGCGCGACCTGCGCGGTGGTCAATGCGGCGACCTGCGCCGTTGCCAGCGCGGCGAACTGGTCGGTGGTCAAGCCGTGGACCAGCTGATCGGTCGTCAGGCTGAGCATTTGCCCGGTGGTCAGCGCCTGGATTTGCCGGGTGGTGAAGCCGTAGCCGATCTGCTCGGTGCTGAGCGCCTGCAGGTTCTGCGTCGACAGCGCCCGTAACTGGGTGGTCCCGATGGCGGCCAATTGCAGGGTCGACAACACGGACATATGGGTTGTGGTCAGCAAAGCAATTTCCGCGGTCGTCAGCAGTGCAATCTGGTTAGGTTGCAGGCTGATGATTTGGTCGGTGGTCAATCCAGGTACTATCGATGGCATAATTAATCTCCTTACGGAAATATATCTTACCGGCAATTACGTCCATTGAGGGAGAAGAAGCACAAATGTGCTGTAAATCTTGGTCTGAAAACAATGACTTAGCGTTGTTTTCCGCATCAGGCGGTGAAGACGGCGGGGCGGGCAAAAGAAGCAAATAAGAAACACTGTAAGATACTGGCTCGCGCGTAACCTTTTTTGTGCCCTCTATGCTGCTCACGCCCGCCACATTTATTCCACTGATTACTCCCGAACCGCACGACCGTGCGCTCACTTTCGTGTTCTATCGCGGAGAGTTGCTATTGCGCAACGCCACTTTGGGCTTGCCGGACCCGGAAACGGTCGCCGCGCTCGATCTGCCGCCGGAGCGCGTGCATCCGCTGGGCAAGTGGGAGGGCAGTTACTATCAATTGGCATGGCTCGACCGGCCGCTGCCGGTGGATGGCGAGCACGGCTACCACGGACTGCGCTCGCTGTTCGGCGCGGTCGACGACGGCTTTTTGGGCCTGGCGGGAAGGGCGTTCCAACTGGCCGAATGGGCGCGCACGCACCGCTTCTGCGGCGCCTGCGGCACGCCCACCCGTCAACTGACGGGCGAGCGCTGCTACCAATGCCCGAACTGCGGCATGAGCGCGTACCCGCGCATTTCGCCGGCGATGATGGTGCTGATCCGCAAGGGCGACTCGGTGCTGCTGGCGATGCACACCAATTCGCCCGCCAAGCGCTACACGGCGCTGGCCGGCTTCCTCGAGGCCGGCGAATCGATCGAGGAAGCGATCCACCGCGAGGTGTACGAGGAGGTCGGTCTGCGCGTGCACAACCTGCGCTACTTCGGCAGCCAGTCGTGGCCGTTCCCGCACTCATTGATGATCGCGTACACGGCCGACTATCTGGACGGCGAGATCCGCGTCGACCAGACGGAAATCGCCGACGCGCGCTGGTTCGGGCCGGATGACGAATGGCCCGCCTCGCCTGTGACCGTGTCGATCGCGGCCAAATTATTGAACGCCCACCGTCCAACACGATGAGCATCGCGTGGAATGAAGTCCGGCAGGCCGGCGACCTGGAGGCGGCCTTCGCGCAGGCCCGCTCGCTGCAACGTCCGTTGTTCCTGTATTGGGGCGCGGTGTGGTGTCCGCCGTGCAACCGCGTCAAGGCCGAAATCTTCGCGCGCGACGAATTCGTCCGGCGCTCGGCGTCGGTGCTGTGCTGCCATCTCGACGGCGACACGCCCGGCGCGCAGGCGCTGGCCGCGCGGTACGGGCTGCGCAGTTATCCGACGCTGGTGCTGTTCGCGCCGGACGGCGGCGAGATCACGCGGCTGCCGTGCGAGCTCGACGGTGAATCGTTCGTCGCCGCCTTCGACACGGCGCTGGCCGTGCACGCGGCCGGCTCCGGCGCGACCGCCGCGTTGGCGGCCGCCTTGTCCGGCGCGCGCAAGCCGGGCGCGGACGAATGGTCGTTGCTGAGCCACTACTCCTGGGATACCGACGAAGGCCGTCTGTTGGACGGGCGCGATCTTGCCGCCACGTTGCTCGCGCTGGCACGCGCCTGCGGCGACGCCGACGCGGCGGCGCGGCTGGGTCTGCACGCGCAACTGGCGTCCGCCGGCAAGGGCGTGGACGCGGCGGCCAACGCCGACCTGCTGATGGCGGTCTTCTCGGACGCCCGGCTGGCGCGCGCCAACATGGATATCCTCTGCAACAGCGGCGTCAACTTGATCAAGTTCGCCAGCCGGCGCGAAGAGTTGGCCGCCGCGCTGAGCGGCGCGGCCGCGCTCTGGGCCGACGATTTCTGGCTCGGCGCGCCGGACCGGCTGGCGGCGGCGCGGCTGCAAATGCGGCTGACGCGTCTGCTCGCGGCGACGCAGGGCTTGCAGGAGCAAGTGCGCGAGCGCGTCGACGCGGCGCTGGCGGAGGCTGGCGATCCGTACGAGCGGCACACCTTGGTCAACACGGCGGTCAGCGCGCTGAACGACGCCGGCTTGGCGGCGCGGGCGGAGCAGGTGTTGCTGGCGGAGTTGCCGCGTTCGCACGCGCCGTACTACTTCATGCTGAGCCTGGCGGCGGGCGCCAGGCGGCGCGGCGACACGTCGGTCGCGCTCGATTGGTATCGCAAGGCGTGGGAGGCGGCGGTGGGGCCGGCGACGCGCTTGCAGTGGGGCGTCACATATCTAAATAGTTTGCTGGAGCTGTCGCCGCAAGACGCGCAGCGCATCGAGCAGGCGGAGCGGGGGTTACGGGCCGATATCGCCGCGGCCGGCCCGGACGCCTTCGAACAACGCAATCTGTCGCAGCTCAAAAAGCTGAGCGACGAGAAATGGCTGGCAGGACACGGAAACACGTAGGGCGGATTAGGCGGAACGCCGTAATCCGCCATGCATGAGCCGTCGACGGCGCATCCATTGGCGGATTACGCTACGCTAATCCGCCCTACGTGATTCTCGGGCTTATCGCGGTTGTCGGATTTTTGCTTGTTGCGGGCTCAAGTCTTTAGGCCGCATCTCGCAGCTTGATTTCAACCTTCAAGCCAGCTGCGGTGGCCATGTTCACGAGGGCATCGAGGCCAAACAGGTTGATCTTTCCGCGCATCAGATCGGAGACTCGCGGCTGAGTGACACCCAAAAGCTTGGTGGCCTCAGCCTGGCTCCAACCGGCCCGTGCGATATGGTCTCTCAACTGGGCCATCAATTGGAGATCTATCTGATAGCCTGCTTCGCGCCTAGCCTCGATAGGAAAAGCACGCAAATCGTCTAGAGAGCTGCCTCGAAACCCTACCGGCTTTGGATCAGTCATCCCACCAATATACAAAATTTTGTATAAGGATTCAAGCGAAGCGCCCGCCGGGTTAGCGCCCGGATTCGCCGCCGGGCTTGCGCCTGAACTCGGCATTGGGCTTCCACTGCGGCGCGTCCTTGCCTTGCGCGATCTGGTAGCCGGTCTCGAACAACAAGGCGATGTCCTCCACCGTGCCGCGCGTGTCCCACTTCGGATCGACCACGTCGTTGACCGTGTGGTATTGCTGCGTGCTGTAACGCATCAGCTTTTCGCGGCCGTACGTGGCCGGCTTGCCGATGAAGTCGAGACTGTCGCTCAGATACACCACCGGCACGCCGGCCTTGGCGAATTCGATCTGGTCGCCCCGGTAGAAGTTACCGTACTCGCCATTGCTGTCCGGCCGCACGGCCCGCCCCTGGCCGCGCGCCACCTTGACGACGACGTCGTCGGCCGTCGACTGGCCCATGCCGCGCAATTCCACCGTGCGCGTGCGGCCCCAGACATTCATGCCCTGCAGGTTGATGTTGACCAGCGTCTTGTCGATCGGATACAGCGGGTTGCGCGCGTAGTATTTGGCGCCCAGCTGGCCGCGCTCCTTGCCCGTGGTCGCCAGGAACACGATCGTGCGCTTGGGCGCGACCGGCAACGCCTTGTAGGCCTTGGCGATTTCCAGCAAGGCGGCGACGCCGCTGGCGTTGTCGAGCGCGCCGTGGAAGATTTGCAGCGTGCGCGGGCCGTTCAACGTTTCATCGATGCCGAAGTGGTCCCAGTGCGCGCTGTAGACGATGACTTCGTTCTTCAAGCGCGGATCGGAGCCGGCGATCCGCGCCACGACATTGTGCGAGTCGACCTGGCGCCAGGCGTTGAGTTCGTTCACGCTGAGCTTGACGCCCAGCGGCACCGGCTTGAAGTCGCGCGACAGCGCCTGCTTTTTCAACTCGTCGAAGTCGAATCCGCCGGCCTTGAACAGCGCGCGCGCGCGGTCGATCTGCAGCCAGCCCGGCACCGCCGGAAACTCCGGGTCCGGCGCCTTGTCGTAAATGGCGAAGTTTTCGCGGCTCCAGCTGTTGCGCACGACCTCGTACGGGTAGGCCGCCGGCTTGGCTTCGTGCACGATCAGCGCGCCGGCCGCGCCCATTTTGGCGGCCATTTCATATTTGTAGGCCCAGCGGCCGTAGTAGGTCATCGCGTTGCCGCCGAAGACGGCCGGGTCCAGCCGCTTCGGATGCCTGGGGTCGGGCACCGGCGGGTCGTTGATCAGCATCAGCAAGGTCTTGCCCTTCAGATCGGCGCCCTTGTAGTCGTCCCAGCGGTATTCCGGCGCCTGCACGCCGTAGCCGACGAACACCAGCTCGGAGTCGGTGACGTCGATTTGCCGCTCGGCGCGCGCCGACCACGCCACGTAATCGTCGCCGAAGATGAGCTGCGTGCTGTGGCCGTCCCTGGCGTAGCTCATCGTCGGGTGGCTGGAGATGCCCACCGTCGGCACCCGTTGCAGATAGGTGCCGTCCGGGTTGCCCGGCTCCAGCCCCAGCTTGCGGAATTGCTGCTGCAGATAGTCGATGGTCAGCGTTTCGCCGCGCGTGCCGGGCGCGCGCCCCTCAAACTCGTCCGAGGCGAGCGTGGTGACGTGCTCGAGCCAGCTGTCGCCGTCGATCTTCTGCAGCGCGCCGTGCAGCATCCGCGCCGGCGTCGGCGCGGGAGGCGTGGCCGCCAGACTGGTGCAGGAGTAGAACGCCAGCAGTGCCGTCGACAGGGGCAGTTTCATGAAAATAACTTTTGTTAAGGGACGATAGCCTCATTCTGACACATTTTGTTGCTCAATGACACTAATTAACCAATCCACAAACACCCGCACGCGTGGCGACAGGTGGCGGTTGTGCGAATAAACGATGTGCAGCGGCATCGGCGCCGGCCGCCACGCGGGCAACACCTTCTCGAGCAGGCCGGCCGCGAGCAGCGGCGCGACGCTGCCGGCGGGCACCTGGATCAGCCCCAGACCGGCCACGCAGGCGGCGATATAGGCCTCGGTGCCGCTGACGGAGACCTGGCTGCGCATCGGCAAGGTGCGTGCGATGCCGTTGGTGTCGACGTAT
>JBDSKP010000396.1:0-5191 GCA_039916925.1 Duganella sp. | reverse complement strand
ACCCACGGCTCCTCGACGATGTGCACGGTGAAGAACACCACGCGCTCGTGCAGCACCTTGTTGTGCGACAGGTTGTGCAGCAGCGCGTGCGGCACGCCGTCGCTTTCGCCGCGCAGGAAAATGGCGGTGCCGTAGACGCGCGCCGGCGGCGCCACGAACAGCGACGACAGGAACTCCTCCAGCGGAATGGCGTGCTTTTGCAGATTCTTGAACACCAGCTCGCGCCCGCGCTTCCAGGTCAGCATGACGGTGAACAGGATGATCGCCAGCAGCAGCGGGAACCAGCCGCCGTGGAACAGCTTGAGCGTGCTGGCCGAGAACAGCAGGATGTCGATCAGGATGAAGAAGCCGGTGGCGCTGAAGCACAGCCACAGCGGCAGATGCCAGCGGTAGCGGATCACGAAGAACGTCAGCACCGTGGTGCACAGCATCGTGGCCGTGACGGCGATGCCGTAGGCGCCGGCCAGTTTGTCGGACGAGCCGAAGCCCACCACCGCCATCAACACCACCACCAGCTGCAGCCAGTTGACCGCCGGGATGTAGATCTGGCCGATCTCGCTGGCCGACGTGTGCAGCACGCGCATGCGCGGCAGCATGCCCAGCGCGATGGCCTGCTTGGTCATCGAGAAGGTGCCGGAGATGGTCGCCTGCGAGGCGATCACCGCCGCCATCGTCGACAGCACCACCAGCGGATAGACGCTCCACGACCCGAGTTGGTTGAAGAACGGGTTGGACACCGCGTCCGGGTGCGTCAGCAGCAGCGCGCCCTGGCCCAGGTAGTTCAGCGCCAGCGACGGGAACACGATAATGAACCAGGCCGCGCGGATCGGTTTTTTGCCGAAGTGGCCCATGTCGGCATACAGCGCCTCGGCGCCGGTGAAGGCCAGCACCACGGCGCCCAGCGCGACAAACGCGATCCTGCGGTTTTCCAGCATGAAGTGGAAGGCGTTCATCGGATTGAGCGCGTACAGGATCTGCGGCGCGGCGACGATGTTGATCACGCCCATGGCGGCCAGCGCGGCGAACCAGATCACCATGATCGGTCCGAACCAGCGGCCGATGCCGGCCGTGCCCAGGTGCTGCACCGCGTACAGCGACACCAGCACGATGATCGTCAGCGGCACGATGTACTGCTCCAGCCCGGGCGCGGCCACCTCCAGGCCCTCGATCGCGCCGAGCACCGAGATGGCCGGCGTGATGACGCTGTCGCCGTAAAACATGGTGGCGCCGAACACGCCCAGCAGCATCAGCGGAAAGTGCCAGCGCGGCGCCGCCTTGGTGACGGAGTTCAGCGCCAGCGCCATCAGCGCCATGATGCCGCCCTCGCCGCGGTTGTCCGCGCGCAGCACCAAGGTCACGTATTTGAGCGAGACGATCATCGTCAGGCCCCAGAAAATGAGCGAAATGATGCCGCGCAGATTGAATTCGCTCAGCGCCAGCCCGTGCTCGGGATCGAAAATGGTTTTCAGGGTGTAGAGGGGGCTGGTACCGATGTCGCCGTAGACGATGCCGACGGCCGCCAGCGTGAGGGCGGCGACACTGCTTTTCTTATGTTGCTCGGTCAAGATTGCACCTGTTGTTGTTTTGGTGCATTGCACAATAGGTTAACTATTTGCAAAAGGCAAGGAGATTTTGGCATACGCGGGCATTCCAATTAGTCAATACCGCCAGTGTACGCTGCCATGGCCGGGAGCGCGAGCGTGGCGCGCTTGCGGGACGCCGCGCCCGCCCGGCCGCCAACGTGCCCGTCTTAATTGGGAGATAATGTCGGCCCGCCCGTTACGCCGCTGCGCACTATGAATCCAGGTATCGTCTACGCCACCCTCGCGTTCTTTTGTTGGGGAATCTTTCCGCTGTATTTCCACGCGCTGGGCGAGGTGCCGGCGATGGAAATCCTCGCCCACCGCATGCTGTGGTCGCTGCTGTTCCTGGTGGTCGTGCTGTCGGCGCGGCGCCAGTGGCAATGGCTGCCGGACACGCTGCGCCGGCCGCGCGTGCTGGCCAGCTTCGCCGCCAGCGCCGTGCTGCTGTCGGCCAACTGGTTCGTCTATATCTGGTCGGTCAACAACGGCCACGTCATCGACGCCAGCCTCGGCTACTTCATCAATCCGCTGGTCAACGTGCTGCTGGGCGTGCTGGTGCTGAAGGAAAAACTGCGGCGCGCGCAATGGGCCGCGATCGCGCTGGCGGCCGCCGGCGTGCTGTGGCTGACGTGGTCGGCCGGTCAGGTGCCGTGGATTGCCTTGATTTTGGGCATCACCTTCGGCGCCTACGGGCTGCTGCGCAAGACGGCGGCGCTGGCCGCGCTCGAGGGCTTGTCGCTGGAAACGATGATGCTGTTCCCGCTGGCGCTGTGTTACGTCGTCTGGCTGACCGCGCAAGGCCAAAACACCTTCGTCAACAGCGAATCCGACGGCACGCGCTGGCTGCTGGCGGCGGCCGGGCCGATCACGGCCGTTCCGTTGCTGCTGTTCGCCGCCGGCGCGCGCCGGATACCGATGGCCGCGCTCGGGCTGCTGCAATACCTGTCGCCGACCATGCAGGCGCTGCTGGGCGTGTGGGTATTCCACGAAGCCTTCCCGCCGGCCCGGCTGGCCGGCTTCGTCATCATCTGGGCCGCGCTGGCGCTCTATGTGGCCGAAGGGTTGTGGGCCAACAAGCGCTCCAGCTGATCGGGCTTGCCGGGTATGCGCTCCAAGCGCGGGTAGCGCAGCGAGCCGTAATACGGGACCAGCACGGTTTGCGGGCGGCCGTCCGCGTTGAAGTCAAGCGAGATCGGCTGCCCGCTGGCCGCCTTGATCGCCTGCTTGAGGGCGTCGTCGCTGTAGGGTAAGCCGCCGACCCGGGTCAGTTTGGCGCCGATGCCGACGCCGGCGCGGAGATGTCCGGGTGCGCGCGCAATGTGTCCGGCGCTGTCCGCTGCGCCTATAATGTGGTTACGGATTATCCCTTACTCTCTTGAAAGCTCCCCCTGAATGGCAAATTACGTCTACACCATGAACCGCGTGGGCAAAATCGTCCCACCCAAGCGCCAGATTTTGAAAGATATTTCCCTGTCCTTCTTCCCAGGCGCGAAGATCGGCGTGCTGGGCCTGAACGGCTCCGGCAAATCGACCCTGCTGAAAATCATGGCCGGCATCGACACCGACATCCAGGGCGAAGCCGTGCCGATGCCGGGCCTGAACATCGGCTACCTGCCGCAGGAACCGCAGCTCGATCCGGAAAAAACCGTGCGCCAGGAAGTCGAATCGGGCCTGGGCGAGGTGTTCGAGGCGCAAGCCAAGCTGGAGGCCGTGTACGCCGCCTACGCCGAAGAGGACGCCGACTTCGACGCGCTGGCCACCGAGCAGGCCCGTCTGGAGGCGATCATCTCGACCTCCGACGGCGGCAACCTGAACCTGCAACTGGAAATGGCCGCCGACGCGCTGCGCCTGCCGCCATGGGACGCCAAGATCGGCGTGCTGTCGGGCGGCGAGAAGCGCCGCGTGGCGCTGTGCAAGCTGCTGCTGTCCAAGCCCGACATGCTGCTGCTCGACGAACCGACCAACCACCTCGACGCCGAGTCCGTCGAATGGCTGGAACAGTTCCTGCTGCGCTTCCCCGGCACCGTGGTCGGCATCACCCACGATCGCTACTTCCTTGACAACGCCGCCGAATGGATCCTGGAACTGGACCGCGGCCATGGCATCCCATGGAAGGGCAACTATTCGTCGTGGCTGGACCAGAAGGCCAACCGCCTGAAGCAGGAAGAGTCGACCGAATCGGCGCGTCAAAAAGCGCTGGCCAAGGAATTGGAATGGTCGCGCCAGAATCCGAAGGCGCGCCAGGCTAAGTCCAAGGCCCGCCTGGCCCGCTTCAACGAGCTGAGCGAGTACGAATACCAGAAGCGCAACGAGACCCAGGAGATCTTCATCCCGGTGGCCGAGCGTCTGGGCAACGAAGTGATCGAGTTCAAGAACGTGTCGAAGGCGTTCGGCGACCGCCTGTTGATGGACAACATCTCGTTCACGATCCCGCCGGGCGCGATCGTCGGCATCATCGGCCCGAACGGCGCCGGTAAGTCGACCCTGTTCAAGATGGTGGCCGGCCTGGACAAGCCCGACAGCGGCGAAGTCGTCATCGGCCAGACCGCGCGCGTGTCGCTGGTCGACCAGAACCGCGATACGCTCAGCGACAGCAAGAGCGTGTTCGAGGACGTCTCCGGCGGCGCCGACATGCTCACCGTCGGCCGCTTCGACATGCCGTCTCGCGCCTACCTGGGCCGCTTCAACTTCAAGGGTTCGGACCAGCAGAAGATCGTCGGCAACCTGTCCGGCGGCGAACGCGGCCGCTTGCACCTGGCCAAGACCTTGCTCAAGGGCGGCAACGTGCTACTGCTCGATGAACCGTCGAACGATCTGGACATCGAAACCTTGCGCGCGCTGGAAGACGCCTTGCTGGAATTCGCCGGCTCCGTGCTGGTGATCTCCCACGATCGCTGGTTCCTGGACCGTATCGCCACGCACATCCTGGCGTTCGAGGGCAACTCTCAGGTGACCTTCTTCGACGGCAACTATCAGGAATACGAAGCCGACAAGAAGAAACGCCTGGGCGAGGAAGGCGCCAAGCCGAAGCGTATTCGTTACAAACCGCTTACCGTGTAAGCGCGGCGCTGTAATCGGTATATGGGGCAGCTGGTCGCAGCTGCCCCTGCCACGTCGTCAGTCGAACTTGACCAGGTCCTTGAAGATCAGGTGCCCCCAGCTGTTGCCGCGCGCGTGCACCAGCAGTCCACCTTCGTTCAGTCCGCCGAGTTTGACCGGCGAGAAGCCGAGGTTTTGCGCCAGCGCGGCGATCTCCGTCGCCGCGCCATCATCGTCGCTGGTCAGGAACACCACGCGCCTGCCGCCGTGGACGGCCGGATCCTGCTCAAGCACGCCAGCGACCAGATGGTTGAAGCCCTTGACCAGTCTTGCATCGGTGAACGCTTGCGCGACGACCCTGGCGGACGGCTGCCCGTCCAGCTTCTCCGGGGGCACGCCATAGGCATTGGTCACGTCGATGATGGTCTTCCCCTGCCAGTTGGTGAGCGCCTTCGCGACATCCGGGTGCGCCTCGAAACGGACTGCCAGGAAGATGGTGTCGGCCTTGACTGCGTCCGCCAGTGTCTTGGGCATGATCCCCGGTCCGATCGCGGCCGCGGTGGATGCGA
>JBDSKP010000395.1:0-1735 GCA_039916925.1 Duganella sp. | reverse complement strand
CAGGCGCGGCCGCAGCTGTTCGAACAGCGCGCCGTCGGTATCGGTGGTGCGTGGCATCGGCAATCTCCTGTGATGGGGTGGGTGCCACATGACGCCCGGCCGGGTCCGGATGTGACAGGTCAACTATATATTTTTTTGGCGTCACACGGCGCCGGTCGGCGGGCGTCAAGCGGAAAGTAATCAACCTGGTGATTAAACGCTACCGCGAAAGGACGATCATGACCGCCAATTTCCCCCGAGGCCTCGGCCTGGTTCCCACCGTCGTCGAGCAGACCGGACGCGGCGAACGCGCCTTCGACATCTACTCGCGCCTGCTGAAAGAGCGCGTCATCTTCCTGGTCGGCGAGGTGACCGAGCAATCGGCCAACCTGATCGTCGCGCAGTTGCTGTTCCTGGAGTCGGAAGACCCGCACAAGGATATTTCGCTGTACATCAATTCGCCGGGCGGCTCGGTGTATGCGGGCCTGGCCGTCTACGACACGATGCAGTTCATCAAGCCGGACGTGTCGACCCTGTGCACCGGCTTCGCCGCCAGCATGGGCTCCTTCCTGCTGGCGGCGGGCGCCATCGGCAAGCGTTACGCCTTGCCCAACGCCCGCATCATGATCCACCAGCCGCACGGCGGTTCACAGGGCGTGGCGTCCGACATCGAGATCCAGGCGCGCGAAGTGCTGTACCTGCGCCAGCGCCTCAACGCGATCTATGCCGAACGCACCGGCCAAACGCCGGCGCGCATCGAAAAGGATTCGGACCGCGACCACTACATGTCGGCCACGGAGTCGGCGGAATACGGCCTGATCGACCGCGTGCTGGTCACGCGCGAGGCCGATTGAAACCCGGGCTATCTCAACCTGACCCCGGAGTTACAAACTATGACAAGTTAAGGAATTGACAAAAGATGGCGGCGCCGGGATACTTCCCGCATGATCGAGCTCAGCAACATTCGCAAGACCTACCGCCAGGGCGGTAACGAGATCCACGCGCTGGACGGTATCGACCTGCGCGTGGCGCCCGGCGAGTTTGTCGCCATCATGGGGCCGTCCGGTTCCGGCAAGTCGACCTTGCTCAACGTGCTCGGCGCGCTGGACCGTCCCGACACCGGCCGCTATCGGCTGGCCGACGACGAGATCAGCGCCCTCGACGACGACGCCGCCTCCGATGTGCGCAACCGCCGCATCGGCTTCGTGTTCCAGTCGTTCCATCTGCTGCCGCGCCTGACCGTGCTCGAGAACGTGCTGTTGCCGCAGCGCTACGCCCGTCACGCCGACGCCGGCGCCGCCGAACGCGCCGTCGCGCTGCTCGAGCGCATCGGCCTGGGCCAGCGCGTCGGCCACCTGCCGGGCCAGCTGTCCGGCGGCCAGTTGCAGCGCGCCGCCATCGCCCGCGCCTTGTTGAACCAGCCGGCGCTGCTGCTGGCCGACGAGCCGACCGGCAACCTCGACTCGCGCAGCGCGGCCGACGTGCTGGAACTGCTGCGCGAGTTGCACGCCGGCGGCCAGACGCTGGTGCTCGTCACCCACGACCCGGCCATCGCCGCCGGGGCGCAGCGCACCATCCATTTGCGCGACGGCCGCATCGCCGAAGGCGGGGCGTGAGGCGCGCCACCTTGGCGCTGTCGGGCGCGGCACTGCTGGCGCTGGCCGTCGCCGCCGCGTTCGGGCTGGCCGGGGCGGGTCCCGCCGGGGCGGCGGCTGCCGCTTCGGCTCGGGCCGCTACGTCCGGCAGCGCCGAAACC
>JBDSKP010000394.1:0-6559 GCA_039916925.1 Duganella sp. | reverse complement strand
GCCGTTCGGCCTGGGCGGCTCGGTGTTCACCGCCGACACCGCGCGCGGCGTCGCCGTGGCCAAACAACTGGCCACCGGCATGGTGTTCATCAACCACCCGACCATGGTCAAGGCCGACCTGCCGTTCGGCGGCATCGGCCGTTCCGGCTACGGCCGCGAGCTGATCGGACTGGGCATCAAGGAGTTCGTCAATCACAAGCTGATCGACGTGGTCGACATCGACGCGCCGTTCTAAACCCACCCAACACAGGAGCAACACCATGCAAAAAACCATGAAGGCGGCGGTCGTCCGGGAGTTCGGCCAGCCGCTGGTGATCGAGGAAGTCGCCATGCCGCAGGTCGGCCCCGGCCAGATCCTGGTCAAGGTCGCCGCCGCCGGCGTCTGCCACACCGACCTGCACGCCGCCGACGGCGACTGGCCGGTCAAGCCGAAGCCGCCGTTCATCCCCGGCCACGAGGGCGTCGGTTATGTGGCCGCGGTCGGCGCCGGCGTGCGCCACGTCAGGGAGGGCGACCGCGTCGGCGTGCCGTGGCTGTACACGGCCTGCGGCCACTGCCCGCACTGCCTGGGCGGCTGGGAGACCTTGTGCGGCGAACAGCAAAACACCGGCTACTCGGTCAACGGCAGCTTCGCCGACTACGTGCTGGCCGACCCCAACTTCGTCGGCCACCTGCCGGCCAACATCGGCTTCGTCGACATCGCGCCGGTGCTGTGCGCCGGCGTCACGGTCTACAAAGGCCTCAAGGTCACCGACACCAAGCCGGGCGATTGGGTCACGATCTCCGGCATCGGCGGGCTGGGCCACATGGCGGTGCAGTACGCCACGGCCATGGGCCTGAACGTGGTGGCGGTCGACATCGACGACGCCAAGCTGGCGCTGGCCAAGCGGCTGGGCGCGACGGTGACGGTCAACGCCCTCACCACCGATCCGGCCGCCTTCATCCAGAAGGAGCTCGGCGGCACGCACGGGGTGCTGGTCACGGCCGTCTCGGCCAAGGCGTTCCAGCAGGCGCTGGGCATGGTGCGGCGCGGCGGCACGGTCTCGCTCAACGGCCTGCCGCCGGGCGACTTCCCGCTGTCGATCTTTGACACGGTGCTCAACGGCATCACCGTGCGCGGCTCGATCGTCGGCACCCGGCTCGACTTGCAGGAAGCACTCGACTTCGCCGCCCTCGGCAAGGTGCGCGCCACCGTCAGCACGGACCGGCTGGAGAACATCAACAACGTGTTGACCCGCATGCGCAAGGGCGACATCGAGGGGCGCGTCGTGCTCGACTTCGAGCACTAGGCCGGATTCCCCCCTTGGCAACAAATCTTTGCCGAGACCGGCGATTTGTGGGAGCATAGTCTTCCGCTATTACCCGCGCCGCGGAGGGATTGGGGGCCGCTTGAAGCTATCACGGCTATTGAAATTTTGCACAGGTTTGCTGCTGACCGCGCCGGCGCTCGCCACCGAGGCGCCGGTGCTGCGTTTCGCCACCGAGGAATGGCCGCCGTATTTCAGCCGTTCAATGCCCGGCGACGGCGTGACCGGCGCGCTGCTCGGCGCGGTGGTCAAGCGCATGGGCTACGCCGTGCGGATCGACTACTACCCGTGGAAGCGTGCGCTGGACCTGGGCCTGCACGACCGCCGCTACGCCGGCGCGGTGGCGATGGTGCGCAACCCCGAGCGCGAAAAAATATGCTATTTCTCCAGCGCCGTCGGCAGCCGGCAAACGGTGCTGGCCTACCTGAAGGCCAACCCCGTGTCCGCCGCCACGCTGAGCGATCTGCACGGGCTGCGCATCGGCACGGTGGCGGGCTACTCCAACGGCGAACAGTTCGACGGCCTGGCGCGCTCCGGCGTGCTCGCGGTCGAGGAAGCCACCAGCGACGAGCTCAATCTGCGCAAGCTGTTCGCCCACCGCTTCGGCGCCATCGTCATCGAAAGACGCAGCCTGCGCTACCTGCTGACGGCGGGCCGCCACACCCGGGCCGAGCGCGAGCAGGTCGGCATCGCCGACAACCTGTTCGCCGCGCGCCACGTGCACGTCTGCTTCCAGCACACGGCGCAGGGGCTGAAACAACAGCGGGCGTTCGACGAGGCCGCGCGCGCGGTCGATCTGGCCGGAATCGAACGCGACTACTGGCGCGACCTGCAGGACGCCGCTCCGCCGCCGGCCAGGCCGTGAGCCGGCCCGCGCGTCACGCCACCGACGCCGGCGATGTCGCCTTGGCGGCCACCGGTCGACGGATCGCCTTGGCCTTGGCCTTGTTCTTGTCGACGTGCGCCAGCACCACCTTGTGGATGAAGTGCAGCTTCTCCTGCACCGGTGTGGGCAGCTTGAACGGATACGAGTCCGGCGTGCCGACGCTGCGGTTCAAGCTGTTGAGCACATAGGTCAGCGCGAACCAGTCGGCGATGATTTCGTCGAAGGAATCGATTTTCAGCGGCGGCGCCGTGATCACCATTTCCGGCTCCTCCTTTTTGCGCGGCTTGAGCGACAGGCCGCAGGCGTGCGCCGTTTCCAGCGTGTCGATCATGTGCAGGTAGTGCGCCCAGGTCTCGGCCCAATCCTCCCACGGGTGCGAGCTGGCGTAGGTGCTGATGAAATGCTGTTCCCAGTCGGCCGGCGCGCCGTTGTCGTAATGCTTTTTCAGGCTCTCGCCGTAATCCTCGCGCTCGTCGCCGAACAGTTCGCGGTAGCCTTCGAGCCACTCGCTGTCGGCGATCAGGCGATCGAAATAGTAATGCCCGCTTTCGTGGCGGAAGTGGCCGAGCAAGGTGCGGTAATGCTCGTGCATCTGCTCGCGGGTGCGCTCGCGCTGGGCCGGGTCGGCCTCGGCGATGTTGAGCGTGATCAGGCCGTTGTCGTGGCCGGTCATCACCTTCTCGTCGTCGCCCGGGCCGTCCTCGAGGAACTGGAAGGCCAGGCCGGTTTCCTCGTCCGTCTCCTTGGACACGGGCGTCAGGTGTAGCGAATACAGCGAATACAGCAGACGCCGCTTGGCCGATTCCAGCCGCTGCCAGAACAGGTGGTTCTTTTCGGTGCCGAGGGTGGGGATGACCACGGTCAGCTGGCACGACGCGCACAACTCGTTGGGATCGTCGGCGTCGAGCATCCAGTTGCACACATGCTGGGTGGCGTAGTTGCTGCATTGCTTATAGAGGCGGCCCGCGTCGTTCTTGTTCAGGCTGCGCCATGTGCCCTCGCCAGCGGCCTCGAAGCTGCTGACGACGCGTTGGTCCGGCTGGTAGCCGAGCATGCTGTCGCAATTGAAGCACAGCGTGTTTTCAAAGAACACTTGTTGCGAACACTTGTCGCAGTGAAAGGTTTTCATTTTGCCTGGAAGAGGGGTTGATGCGGACGCCGGACGGCACGCTGGCACACATGATAGCCATCCGGCGCGTGTTGTTCAGTTAGCCAGCGCGCATAGGGCCGGAAGCGCCGGGATCGACAGCAGCAACGGGGTCAAACAACGGGGGTCAAGTCTAACATTCATACACGATCACATCCTTACTGGGCTAAAGCAACGACGATCAAACTGCAGCGCAGAGATGCCAGACTGAATCGGATCGCCAATGGTTGAAATCGTGTATGAATGTTAGACTTGACCCCGTCGCTAGACTTGACCCCGTCGCTGCCACGCGGCGATCGACCAGCGATAACCGATCGGAAGATTGGATGGAAGCGCGTCCGGGTGAAACAAACCCACCGATTTGTGCTCGTGGCTCAGCGAAGGGTGGAACAGCCCGTCGAGGGAACAAGCGTAGGTGATGATAAACACATGCTTGCCCGGAGCGACTTCGAACAGGTGGGAGTCGATCAGTTCCCCCACCGCCACGGTCAAATTCAGCTCCTCCCGCACTTCGCGCGCGAGGCATTGCGGCGGCGTTTCTCCAATCTCGATCCTGCCCCCGGGGAGCTCCCATTCGTCACGTTCATTCATGAGCAGAACGACATTCCCCTCAGGGTCGCGGAATACTCCTTTGACGGAAACCGAAAACATGGTTGTCTTACTCCCCTGAGTTAATGCCCATTCGGCGTTGCGCCACCCGCGGCCTTCAGCACGGCAAGCAGCTTGTCGATATCGGCATGGTAGAACCGCGTTTGCCGCTGGTAAGGCTGCTGGCACGGCGCGTCGAGCTTTCCGCCTTCCCGCAAACCCAGTTCGATCCGCCGCCGGCGCGTACAGGCCGCCTCGATGGCGTCCCCGGTGGCCGCATCGCCAAACACCGACAAGCCTTCGATGCGCGTGACGTAAGCATCTTTTGCGAATGCTTTACAGCCTTCGATGCCGTCGAGGATGATCCCTTCCGGCGTTTCGGTCGTCCCGCTTCCGCCCCCGCAATTGTCCATCATTAACTTGACCATCGCGCGCAATACCATCGCGTCGCGCTGTGCCTGGGTGGGCGGTTGCGGCGTGGCCAGCCCGGTGGCGTCGAACAGTTCGATCCAATGTTGCGCCATGCTGCCGTCCGCGCCCAGCAACGGGCCCAGCCAGCGCTGTTCGCAAGGCGAGGTGGCGCCGCACTCGAGCGATCGGCCGAAATCGGGCTGGCCGCCGTCGCCGAGCGCCTTGTAAAAACCGTTGATGCGCGACATCGCCGTGCCCGCGCCTTGGCGCGCCGCCAGCACGTACGTGTACACCGCCAGTCCGCAGCTGTACTCCAGTCGGTTGCCACGGATGACACGCGGCGACAGGCCGCGCCAACTCCGCCGCTCCACGTACAGACTGCAATTGCTCCACGCCTGGTCGAGATCGGCGGCCGCCTCCGCAGGCGTGAGCCAGCCTTGCCGCACCGAGGTCATCCAGCGCAAGAATTCGCCGCCGCCTTCGTGGATCAGCCGTCCGTCGGCGTACCCGTCGACCGCGTCGCGCAGCTGGAAACGGTGGCTGAACTCGTGCGCCACCAGCACTCTCAGGCTGGCCTGTTCGGTCGGCCCCGGATTGTCGGGCCAGTTGAACAACGACAGCCGCAGCACATCGCTGGCGTCGCCGCCGATGCTCGGACCACCCGGCCGGGTCGCGTACACCGCCGCCATGATCGGCGGCTTGTACTTGGCGTCCGGCAGCGCGCCGCGCAGGTAATTTACCGTGCCGTTCGCCACCAGCTTGATCTGCGCCACCGTCGCGGCGGACAGGCGGGGATCGAACCAGGCCACCGCCTCGCCGTCACGCTGTGCCTGCGGTGTCCGCAACAACAGCGCGGCCGTGTCTTCGCCGGCGTTCGCCACCGCGGCGTCCTGGTGGGACCGGCCGTTCATCAAGATGCCTGGCGCGGAGAAATGGTAACTGACCTTGCCGCAGGTTTCGGCCAGGGCGTAATTGGACAGGTGGACATACGCGCCCTGCCCCAACGGAAATGCCGCCGGATAACCCGGCAGATTGGTCGCCGTCGGCACGCGGAAGCGCAGTACCGGGCAAACGCCCTTGCCGCGAGTCAGTTGGTCGGCGCCGGCGGCGCCGCAGTCGTCCAGCGCTTGCCAATTGGCGCGTGTTTGCCCGCCATCCGGCCCGTTTTTGATAAAGGGAACGGCGGCGCACCGCGGCGGCAAGGCATAGCCGACTTCAATCGCGTCCGGCTTCAACAGGCGCACCTGGACATCGACGCCCTGCCCGTTCGCGCCCGGCGACAAGGTCCAAAACATGGTGGACAGAACAATATGCCAGCGCTTCATTCACCCGCCCCTTGTCTCCGAATGGTTTTAGTTCAGTTATCGGCCCTGCCGTTGCGAGGTCAAGCCAGTTCCAGCGGCGTGACCGTGACATTGACTTGCAACGCCTGTTCGCCGCCGCCCAGCACGATGCCGCGCATCGGCGTGACGTCGCTGAAGTCGCGCCCCCAGCCGGTGACGATGTGCTCGTGCTGCACCAGGCAGCGGTTGGTCGGGTCGAAATCGACCCAGCCCAGCGCCGGCTCGTACACCGACACCCAGGCGTGCGAAGCGTCGGCGCCGATCATGCGCGGCTGCCCCTCCGGCGGATGCGTCAGCAGGTAGCCGCTCATGTAGCGCGCCGGCAGGCCCAGGCTGCGCAGCCCGCCGATCATCAGCTGCGCGAAGTCCTGGCACACGCCGCGCCGTCCGCGCAGCACCTGCTCGAGCGGCGTCGAGATGTCGGTGGCGGTGCTGTCGAATTCGAAGTCGTCGAAGATGCGCCGCGTCAGGTCGAGCGCGGCGTCGAGCAGCGGCCGGCCGGCGCTGAAACTGGCGCGCGCGTAGTCGGCCAGCTCCGGGCTCAGGCTCACGTGCGGCGACGCGTACAGGTAGCGGCATGCCTCCAGCGTGGCGTCGCCGCGATCGGTCAGCATCAGGTCGCGCACCCGCTCCCACGACGCGCCGCCGGCGATCCGCTCCAGCGTGGGACGCGGGTACAGCGCCAGCGTCGATTCGACGTGCACCAGCAGCGCGCCATGTGGCGCGGTGATGCTGAAGTGGCGCGTCAGGTTGCCGAAATAGTCGGCGCCGTCGGTGATATCCTCGGCCGGCGGCTCGGTGACGATCCGGTGCGATTCGGTGCGCTGGTGGTCGAACGAACGCGGCGTCATGTGCAGGTACTGCTGCGACAGCGACA
>JBDSKP010000393.1:0-3269 GCA_039916925.1 Duganella sp. | reverse complement strand
GCGCGCGGTTCCGGGCGTGCCGGCGCCGCTGTCGTATGGGCAGCATCAATTATGGCTTCTGCAGCAGCTCGATCCTGGCCTGACCTCTTACAACATGGTACGCGCCTTCGAGGTCGATGGCGAGCTGGATGCTGACGCTCTGGAGGCGTCGTTGCGGTCGTTGATCGCGCGGCACGCGGTGCTGCGAACACGTTTCGCGCAGCAGGATGGCGAGCCGGTGCAGATCGTGCAGGCCGGCGCCGTATTCGATCTGTTGTATGAAACGCTGGATGACGCGGCGCAGCTGGCGGACAGGCTTGGGCAGGCGGCCGGCCACGTGTTCGATTTGAGCATGGCCCCGTTGCTGTTCGCCCGCTTGTACCGCCGCGCGCCCCGGCGTCACATCCTGGTGCTCGGTATGCACCACATCGTCAGCGATGGCTGGTCCAACGCCTTGATGATGCAGGATATCGCCAAGGGTTATCGTCAGGCTTTGTCCGGCGTACGCACCATGCCCGTGGCGGCGCCTATCGGTTACGCGGACTATGCGATCTGGCAGCGCGACGGGATGCCTGGCGCTGATCTGCCGGCACAGCTGGATTATTGGGAACGCTACCTGCGCGATGTGCCGGCATTGGCGCTGCCGGACGCGCCGGCGCGCGGCGTGTCCGCCACCGGGCCAACCGGCGCGAGACGCCGCTTCCGGGCGCCCCCCGACCTGGAGGCGGCGCTGCGGGCCTTTTGCCGCGACGAGGGCTGCACCTTGTTCGTCGCGTGTCTGGCCGCCTGGCAGGTGCTGCTCGGACGCCTCGATGGCCAGCGCGATTTCGCGATCGGTGTGCCGAACGCCGGTCGCGGACGCGCCGAGCTGCAGGACGTGGTCGGTTTTTTCGTCACCATGCAGGTGTATCGCGCGCGGCTGCGGTCGGATATGAGTTGGTCGGCGCTGTGCCGGCAGGTGCGCGGCGACGCGCTCGATGCCCTCGAACGCGCCGACGCCCCGCTGGAGTTGCTGCTCGAGCGGCGGGTGGGCGCGTCGCGCCAACCCGGTCGCCACCCGCTGTTCCAGGTCATGTTTGGACTGGAGATGCAAGCGGACCAGCGTGGCCTGGAACTGGCCGGGCTGGATGTGAAGGCGCTGCCGCTGGACCCCGTTGGCAGCAAGGCCGAACTGTCGCTCGATATCGTCGCCGGCGACGGTCAACTGCAAGGCATCCTGGAATACGACACCCGCCTGTTCGATGACGAAAGCGTTGCCGCGCTCGAAGCGGGCTACCTGCAATTGTTGCGTGCCATCGTCGCCACGCCGGCCGCGCCGATCGGCGAAGCTGGTATGGCGGCACCCGAACAACTGGCGCTGCTGCGCCGCCTCGGCGACCATCCGCGGCCGGAAGGCGGCGCCGATCCGGTAACGCGCCGGTTCGAGCGCCAGGCGCACGCCACGCCGGACGCCGACGCCCTGGTATTTGAAGGAATGAGCCTGAGCTACTCGGAAGTGAACAAGCGCGCCAACCAGCTGGCCCATTATTTGATCGCGCAGGGAGCGGGTGCCGAAACGCGGGTCGGCATCGCGCTGCCGCGCTCTGTCGAACTGGCGATCGGCGTGCTGGCGATTCTAAAGAGCGGCGGCGCATACGTCGCGCTGGACCCGGATTATCCGCACGAGCGGTTAGCCAGCATGGCGGAGGATAGCGCGATCGCGCTGATGCTCACCACCTCGGTGCTGGCGCCGGTGTTGCCGGCGGCCGCGCGCAAGCTGGCGATGGACACGCTGGCGTTGGAAGGGTACAGCACCGACGATCCGCAGGCGCCGGCGCGGGAGAACCAACTGGCCTACGTGATCTACACTTCCGGATCGACGGGGCGTCCAAAAGGCATCGGCGTCGAACACCATGCGCTGAGCGTCCATACGCAGGTGGCGATCGGCTATTTCGGCCTTTCGCCGCGCGATCGAGTGCTGCTGTTCTCGACGATCAATTTCGACGGCTTCGTCGAGCAACTGTTCCCGCCCTTGTGCATGGGCGCCGCGGTTGTGGTGCGCGGACCAGAGTTGTGGGATAGCGGTCGTTTTTATCGCGAGGTGATCGAACAGCGCATCAGTGTGGCCGATTTGAGCACCGCGTACTGGTTCCTGCTGGCCCAGGATTTCGCCGCGCATGGGGCGCGCGACTTTGGCGCGTTGCGCCAGGTGCACGCCACCGGCGAGGCGATGCCGCCCGATGGCATGCGGTTCTGGGCCGATGCCGGGCTGGCCGGCGTCAAGCTGTTGAACAGCTACGGACCGACCGAAACCATCGTCACCGCCAGTGTTTATGATTGCCACGCTTGCGTGGCCGATGGCGTGCCGCTGCCGGCGGCGACGCCGATAGGCCGTCCGCTCGCCGGTCGAAGATTCCATGTGCTCGACGCCGACCTCAATCCGGTGGCGCCGGGCGCCTCTGGTGAATTGTGCATCGGTGGTGCCTTGCTGGCGCGCGGTTACCTGAACCGCCCCGGGCTGTCGGCCGAGAAGTTCATCGCCGATCCCGATGGGGCGCCGGGTGCACGCCTGTACCGGACCGGTGACCTGGTGCGCTGGCGCGCCGACGGCGAGTTGCTGTACCTCGGTCGGATCGACCAGCAGGTCAAGGTGCGAGGTTTTCGCATCGAGTTGGGCGAGGTCGAATCGCAGCTGCTGCGCCAGCCCGGCGTGAGGGAAGCGGCGGTCATCGCCGACGCCGGTCAGCTGCTGGCTTACGTGACGACCAACTCCGGCCACGGCGACATGTTGGACGAGGCGGTGCTCAGACGCGAACTGGCGTCGGCTTTGCCCGAATATATGGTGCCGGCGCGGATCGTAACGTTGCCATCGCTGCCGCTCAGCCCCGCCGGTAAGGTGGACCGTAAGGCGCTGCCACGGCCGCAAGCCGCGCCGCTGGGGCGCAGGGAAGGTCCGTGCGGCCCCGCCGAAACCGCGCTGGCGGAGATCTGGCGCGAGGTGCTGCGCGTCGACGAAGTGGGGCGGACCGACGATTTCTTCGCCCTTGGCGGTAATTCGCTGATGGCGTTGCGGTTGCTGCGCCAGGTGCAGCAGCGATTTGGCGAGGGCAGCCTGGCGCTGGCCGATGTGTTCAACACGCCGACGCTCGGGGGGCAGGCTTTGCGTCTGGATATGCAGGAGACGCCGTGCCGCGAGGTGGTCCACATGAACCGCGACGGCGGCGGAATGCCGCTTTACTGCTTCCCGGGATTGAACGTCAATTCGAGCGAGTATGTGGCGCTGGTGGAGGCGTTGGGACAGGACCGGCCGG
>JBDSKP010000392.1:0-2118 GCA_039916925.1 Duganella sp. | reverse complement strand
GGCGCTGGCCTCGTGCCTGGCGGTCGACTTCGTGTCGTACAACGCCGTGCTGCAGGAGCAAAGCATGGGCATCCACTACAACAAGGGCGGCGAGCTGCTCGACTACGTGATCAACAAGGACGATTTCAAGATCGTCGACGGCTACTGCAAGCCGCTGCCTAAACCAGGTTTGGGCGTGGAAGTGGACGAGGAACGCGTGATCGCCGCGAGCAAAAACGCCCCCGACTGGCGCAACCCTGTATGGCGCCACGCGGATGGCAGCGTCGCCGAGTGGTGATGCGGTAGAAACCGGGCCGGCGCTTTGACGCCGGCTTTTTTCTGCCCGCCGGGAAGTGGCGCTTAGACCAAACCCGACACGCTTTTGGCGATACGCTCGCCGCCCCGGTTGGCCGTGCGGGGTAAGAATAAGCTGCATCAAAAAACATCAAAACAAAATCAACTGGAGACTTAAAAGATGAAACGTACCCTGCTCGCCGCCGCGTCACTTTGCCTGATCGCCGCCACCCAATGGACCAGCGTCGCCCACGCGGCCGACCCGGTCAAGATCGGCTTCCTCGTCAAACAGGCCGAGGAACCGTGGTTCCAGGACGAATGGCGCTACGCCGAACAGGCGGCCAAGGACAAGGGCTTCACGCTGGTCAAGATCGGCATCCCCAACGGCGAAAAAATGATCGCCGCGATCGACAACCTGGCCGCGCAAAAAGCCCAGGGCTTCGTCATCTGCGCGCCGGACGTCAAGCTGGGCAAGGCCATCGAACGCTCGGCCAAGCGCAACAACCTCAAAGTGATCTCGGTCGACGACCGCCTGGTCGACGGCACCGGCAAACCGATCGAATCGATCCCGCACATGGGCATCTCCGGCTACGCCATCGGCAAGCAGGTCGGCGAAGGCATCGCCGCCGAGGTCAAGAACCGCAAATGGAACGTCGCCGAGGTGGGCGTGATCCGCGTCGCCTACGACCAGCTGCTGACCGCCAAGGAACGCACCACCGGCGCCGTCGACGCGCTCAAGGCGGCCGGCTTCCCGGCCGCGAACATCGTCGACGCGCCGCAGGCCAAGACCGACACCGAAAGCGCCTTCAACGCCGCCAACATCGCGCTGACCAAGAACGCCCGCTTCAAGCACTGGGTCGCCGTCGGCCTGAACGACGAGGCGGTGCTGGGCGCGGTGCGCGCCGCCGAGGGCCGCGGCATCAAGGCCGACTCGATGGTCGGCGTCGGCATCGGCGGCGCCAAGGCCGCCGAAAACGAATTGAACAAACCGGCGCCGACCGGCTTCTTCGGCTCGGTGATGATCAGCGCCAAACAGCACGGCTATGAGACCTCGGTCAACCTGTACAACTGGATCACCGGAAAAGGAACCCCGCCGGCCGAAGTGCTGACCAAGGGGATGCTGATGACGCGCGCCAACCAGGCCGACGTCCGCAAGCAAATGGGCATGTAAGCCATGGCGGCTTACCTCCAATTCGACGAGGTCTGCAAGTTCTTCCCCGGCGTGAAGGCCCTGAACGGCGTGAGCTTCGAAGCGCACGCCGGCCAGGTGCACGGCCTGCTGGGCGAGAACGGCGCGGGCAAGTCGACGCTGCTGAAAATCCTCGGCGGCCAATACAAACCGGATGGCGGCCGCCTGCTGGTCGACGGCGCCGAGCGCCACTTCACCAGCGCCAAGGACGCCATAGTCGCCGGCATCGCGGTGATCCACCAGGAGCTGCAGTACGTGCCCGAGCTGACGGTGGCCGAAAACGTGCTGCTGGGCCGCATGCCGACCCGCTTCGGCTTTCTCGACAAGCCCAAGGCGTACCGCATGGTGTCCGAGAAGCTGGCCGCCATCGGCGTCGACCTGGCGCCGGACGCCAAGCTGGCCGACCTGTCGATCGCGCAGCGCCAGATGGTCGAAATCTGCAAGGCCATCATGCAGGACGCCCAGGTCATCGCCTTCGACGAACCGACCAGCAGCCTGTCGCACCGCGAGACCGAGATCCTGTTCCGCCTGGTGCGCGAGCTGCGCGCCGACGGCCGCACCTTGATCTACATCTCGCACCGGCTGGAGGAACTGTACGCGCTGTGCGACGCCTGCACCATCTTCCGCGACGGCCGCAAGATCGTCACGCATGACGT
>JBDSKP010000391.1:0-11251 GCA_039916925.1 Duganella sp. | reverse complement strand
GAGCTTCAGATTCGGCAGCTTGGCCAGCAGCGCGCGGTTCAGCACGGTGCGCTCGCGGATCAGCACCAACGCGTCGAACGGCGCCAGCCGGATGGCCAGCTGGCCCAAGCCTTTTGTTGTATTGTTGAACACTTTAACCTCGTGCCCACGTAATAAATCATAGCAGGAGAGCGTGGCGGTTGCGTTCTGGTAATCGTCGAGAATAGCGATTTTCATGGGAGTTAGCCGATCTTATGATGAAATTCGTAGGGAAATAACAGTGTCAGAAGGAACCGGAATAGCTTACTACTTTAGTCAACCAATTCTCCTACATTTTTGATTGAATCGCGTATTGACGGGTGTACAATCGCTCAAAAAATGAACAACTCCCCACCAACATGAGTTGCGCGCCGGTGCATACATTGGCGCTTTCGACAAGACCGCCGTGACCCGCCGCCCCATTTCGAATGGGCTTCCGAGCGCAAGCCACAAGCTGACGACGATCCTGCCGCGTAGAGACCAGAATTCTTAATTGTATTGGAGGTACTATGAATCAGCCCGTCATGGGTGGCGTTGCCACATTGAACGTCCCAGCTTACATCAAACAACAAAAACTGATCAATTGGGTGGCCGAGATCGCCGCGTTGACCAAACCGGACCGCATCTACTGGTGCGACGGCTCGCAGGAAGAGTACGACCGCCTGTGCGCCGACATGGTTGCCGCCGGCACCATGAAAAAGCTGAACCAGGAAAAACGTCCGAATTCCTACCTCGCCTGCTCGGACCCGACCGACGTCGCCCGTGTCGAAGACCGCACCTACATCTGCTCCAACACCAAGGAAGAAGCCGGCCCGACCAACAACTGGATGGCGCCCGCCGACATGCGCGCGACCCTCAATCCGCTGTTCGACGGCTGCATGGTCGGCCGCACGATGTACGTCGTGCCGTTCTCGATGGGCCCGCTGGGTTCGCCGATCGCGCACATCGGCGTCGAACTGTCCGACTCGCCTTACGTCGCCGTCAACATGCGCATCATGACGCGCATGGGCAAGGCCGTCTATGACGTGCTGGGCACCGACGGCGAGTTCGTGCCGTGCGTGCACACCGTCGGCGCGCCGCTCAAGGCCGGCCAAAAAGACGTCGCCTGGCCGTGCAACCCGACCAAGTACATCGTCCACTATCCGGAAACCCGCGAAATCTGGTCGTACGGTTCGGGCTACGGCGGCAACGCGCTGCTGGGCAAAAAATGCTTCGCGCTGCGCATCGCCTCCAACATGGGCCACCAGGACGCGGCCAAGGACGGCATGGGCTGGCTGGCCGAACACATGCTGATCCTCGGCGTCGAATCGCCCGAAGGCAAGAAGCACTATGTCGCGGCGGCGTTCCCGTCGGCCTGCGGCAAGACCAACTTCGCCATGCTGATCCCGCCGGCGAGCTTCGACGGCTGGAAAGTGACCACCATCGGCGACGACATCGCCTGGATCAAGCCGGGCGCCGACGGCCGCCTGTACGCGATCAACCCGGAAGCGGGTTACTTCGGCGTGGCCCCGGGCACCAACGAAAAGACCAACTTCAACTGCATGGCCTCGATGCGCGAGAACACCATCTTCACCAACGTCGCGCTGACCGACGACGGCGACGTCTGGTGGGAAGGCCTGAGCAAGGAAGCGCCGTCGCACCTGATCGACTGGCAGGGCAAGGACTGGACGCCGGATTCGGGCACCAAGGCCGCCCACCCGAACGCGCGCTTCACCGTCGCCGCCACGCAGAACCCGGTGATCGACGCGGCCTGGGACGACCCGGCCGGCGTGCCGATCTCGGCCTTCATCTTCGGCGGCCGCCGCTCGACCACCGTGCCGCTCGTCACCGAGGCGCGCAACTGGGTCGAAGGCGTCTACATGGCCGCGACGATGGGTTCGGAAACGACCGCCGCCGCCGCCGGCCAGATGGGCGTTGTGCGCCGCGACCCGTTCGCGATGCTGCCGTTCATGGGCTACAACATGAGCGACTACTTCCAGCACTGGCTCAACCTGGGTGAAAAGCTGGGCAAGGTCAACGCCGCCACCCTGCCGAAGATCTACTGCGTCAACTGGTTCCGCACGGACGACCAGGGCCACTTCGTCTGGCCTGGTTTCGGCGACAACATGCGCGTGCTCAAGTGGATGCTGGAACGCATCGAAGGCTCGGCCGGCGGCATCGAAAACATCTTCGGCACGACGCCGCGCTTTGGCGACCTGAAATGGGATGGCATCCCGTTCTCGCCGGAGGAGTTCGAGACGATCACGTCGATCGACAAGGACGCCTGGCGCGAAGAGCTCAAGTTGCACGAAGAGCTGTTCACCAAGCTGGCCTACCACCTGCCGAAGGAACTGACCGCCGTGAAAGCCGAGCTGGAAAAGCGCCTGGCCAACTAAGCGGGTAATCACGTAGGCACGCAGGGCGGATTAGGCGGAACGCCGTAATCCGCCATCTTTGGGCCGTTGACGGCGCATGCATTGGCGGATTACGCTACGCTAATCCGCCCTACGTGTTTCCTCTGCCCCGCAAGCTCATCATCTTCGACTTCGACGGCACGCTGGCCGACACCTTCCCCAGCTTCATGCGCGTGTTCGACACGGCCGCCTCAACCATGGCGACGCGCTGCTCGCCTGCCATCCCCGCCGGTTGTTCCGCCAAGTCGCGGAACTGGCCCGGCTCAACGCGGATACTGCGCGGCTTCGCCAAGGATGACCTTGGGCTCCAGGTAGGCGTCCAATCCGTAGGGGCCGAACTCGCGGCCGATGCCCGACTGCTTGAAGCCGCCGAACGGCGCGATCAGGTCGTCGTGCACGCCGTTGATGTGTACCCGGCCCGCGATCAGGCGCGCTGCCACGCGGTTGGCGCGTTCCAGATCCGTCGAGCTGACGTAGGCCTGCAAGCCGTACGGCGTGTCGTTGGCGATGGCGACCGCCTCGTCCTCCGTCTCGTAGGTGAGGATCGACAGTACCGGCCCGAATATCTCCTCCCTGGCGATGGTCATCGACGGCGTGACGTTGGCGAACACGGTCGGCTTGACGAAGTGGCCCGCCGCCAGTCCCTCCGGCTTGCCCGGCCCGCCCGTCAGCAATTCGGCGCCTTCGTCGATGCCGGCGCGGATGTAGCGCTGCACGCGTTCGTACTGTTTGACGGTGACGATCGGCCCCAGGGTCACGCCGGCGTCGCGCGGGTCGCCGACGACCACCGCCTCCGCCGCCGCCTTCGCCAGCCGCTTGACCTGCTCGAGCCGGTGCGACGGCACCAGCAGGCGGGTGCCGGCGATGCACGCCTGGCCGTTGTTCATGAAGCAGGCCCGGATCGCGGTCGGTATCGCCCGTTCGAAGTCGGCGTCGTCGAGCAGCACGTTGGCGCTCTTTCCACCCAGTTCCAGCGTGACGCGCTTCATCGTATCGACCGCCGCCCGCGCGATGGTCTTGCCGACCGCCGTGGAGCCGGTGAAGGAGATCTTGTCGATGTCCGGATGGACGCTGATCTCGGCGCCGACCACGTCGCCGCGCCCATTGACGATGTTGACCACCCCCGGCGGCAGCCCGGCCGCGTGGAAGCATTCGGCCAGGATCTGGTTCTGCACCGCGCTCAATTCGCTCGGCTTGACCACCACCGTGCAGCCGGCCGCGATGGCGCTGGCGACCTTGTTGGCGATGAACCAGGCGCTCGAGTTCCACGGCGTGATGATGCCGACCACGCCCACCGGCTCCAGCACCACCTTCGATACGCCGACGGTTTTGACGAACGCGTGATCGTCCATGACCTTTTTCACGTCGAGGAACATCCTGGCGGTGTAGCGCGAGCGTCCGACGCTGGTGCCGAGCGGGCCGCCATATTCCTCGACCAGCGCGCGCGCGGCGTCGTCGGCGCGGGCGGCCACGGCGTCGTGCAGCTTTTGCAGCCAGGCGCCGCGTTCGGCCTTGGTGGTGCGGGAGAAAGCGGGGAAGGCGGCCCTGGCGGCGGCGATGGCGCGGCGCGTGTCCGCGACGTCGCCGAGGCGCACCTGGCCTGTCAGTTGGCCGCTGGTCGGGTCGACGAGATCGGCCATCTCCGTCCCGTGCGGGATGACGAATTGTCCGTTGATGTAGATATGATCGATGTTGCGCATGGCGAGGCTCCGGTAGTGGATTGAGTGCGTCCATTCTAGAAAGCGTGCCGTCGGCGCGTCAGTCCGAATCCTGCCCGATTTTTGCCTGATTCTGCCTGTCGCGGGAAAACACGCTTCGCTACCGCGTTTTCACCGTCCGTCGCAAATCCCCACCGCCGTGACGGCAGCTGTTTTACAGTGCATTCTCGACACTTTTTATGGGATCGTCCGACATGAACTTGACCACCACCCGACTCGGCGTCGCCAGCGCGCTGCTGTTTTCCCTACTACTCGGTCCGGCGCATGCCGATACGGCCGATCTTGAAAGCCGCCGCGCGGCGCTCAACAGCCTGATCAAGGAGCAGTGGGAGTACACGATGCGCAACAGCCCCGAATGGGCGTCGCTGTTGGGCGACAAACGCTATAACGACAAGTGGTCCGATTTTTCGCAGGCGAACATTGACGCGGATATCAAGACCAGCGCCGAGTTCCTCAAGCGCTTCGAGGCGGTCGACACCAGCGGCTTCCCGCTGCAGGAGCAACTGAACCGCGAACTGATGGTCCGCCAGCTGCGCCAGAACGTCGACGGCGCCCGCTTCAAGGATTGGGAGATGCCGCTGGCGCAGAACTCCGGCATCCACATCGACACGCCGATGATCGTCTCGGCGCTGCCGTTCGACACCGTCAAGGACTACGAGGACTACATCAAGCGGCTGCAGTCGCTGCCCAAGCTGTTCGACGAGACGCGCGTGCAGATGGAAAAGGGCCTCAACGACCAGCTGATGCCTCCGCAATTCCTGATCCCGAAGATCGTCAAGCAGTGCGAGGACGTGGCGGCGATGGCGCCGGCCAAGTCGCCGTTCGCCGAGCCGCTGAAAAAATTCCCGAAGGAGTTCTCGGCCGCCGACAAGGCGCGTCTGAGCAAGGAGGTGCTGGCGGCGGTACGCACCCACGTCAATCCGGCGTATAGGAAGCTGGCCGTCTACACCAAGACCAAATACCTGCCGCACGGCCGCAAGGAAGTGGGCATGTGGTCGCTGCCGGAGGGGGAGCAGCGCTACGCCTTCAAGGCCAAAAATTCGACGACGACCGACATGTCGCCGGAAGAGATCCACCAACTCGGCTTGTCCGAGGTCGCGCGCATCGAAGGGCAGATGCTGGAGACGGCGCAGAAGCTGGGCTTCAAGGATCTGAAGAGCTTCAACAAGGCGCTGGCCTCCAACCCGGTAACGCATCCGAAATCGCGCCAGGAGATCATCGATCTGTATCAGAAATACACGGACCAGATGTACACCCAGCTGTCGCAGCAGTTCGGCGTGCTGCCGAAGGCGAAGGTGGAGATCATCAAGGTCGAGGAGTTCCGCGAAAAGGGCGCCTCCGCCGCCGCCTACATGCCAGGCTCGCCGGACGGCAAGCGTCCCGGTCGCGTGATGGTCAATACCGGAGAATTCAAGGACCGCTCCACCATCGGCATCGAGACGACCGCGCTGCACGAAGGCGTGCCGGGCCACCACATGCAGCTGACGATCGCGCAGGAGATCGAAGGTTTGCCGATGTTCCGCCAGCAGGGCAACTACACCGCCTACGCCGAAGGCTGGGCGCTGTATTCGGAGCGTCTGGGCGAGGAGCTGGGCTTCTACAAGGACCCGTACAGCTACTACGGCCATCTGCAGGATGAAATGCTGCGCGCGATCCGTCTGGTGGTCGACACGGGCCTGCATTACAAAAAGTGGAACCGCCAGCAGGTGGTGGACTTCTTCCATGACCATTCGGGCATCGAGGAAGTCGATGTGCAGAGCGAGACGGACCGCTACATCGTCTGGCCGGGCCAGGCGCTGGGTTACAAGATCGGCCAGTTGAAGATCCTCGAGCTGCGCGATTATGCGCGCAAGGAGCTCGGCACCGGTTTCGACATCCGCAAGTTCCACGACCAGGTGCTAGGTGCCGGCGCGCTGCCGATGGATGTGCTGGAAAAGCACATCAAGGATTGGGTGGCGGACGAGAAGCGGACGGTGACGGCCAGCTAAGCGCGAACGTCAAACCCGCAATGCGGCCGAAAGGGGTCGGACCCGTTCGGGTCCGACCCCGGCATCCGGGGTGCGGGTTCCGCGTCAGGCGAAGCGCAGTTTTTTCACGTCCTGCATCGGCGGGGCGCCGAACAGGCGCCGGTATTCGCGGCTGAACTGGGACTGGCTTTCGTAGCCAACCTTGTAGGCGGCGGTGCCGGCGTCGATATCGCCATTGAGCAGCAAGGTGCGCGCCGCCTGCAGGCGCAGCTGCTTCTGATACTGCATCGGTCCCATCGTCGTCACCGCCTTGAAGCGGTGGTGCAGGCTGGATACGCTCATATTGGTAGCCTGCGCCAGATCCTCCACCTTCACCGGCTGGTCGAACCGATCCTTGAGCCACGCGATCGCCTTGCTGATGCCGCGATCCTGCTGGTCGAGCACCACGTTCTGATACAGCTGCCGTCCATCCTCGCCCGTCAGCAGGCGATAGATGATTTCCCGCTTTAATCCCACCGCCAGAAAAGCCGCTTCCGCCGCCGGCGCGCGCAGCAGGTGAACCAGTTTGTTCAACGCCTCCAGCAGGCCGGCGTCGGATTTGCCGACGAACGCGCCGCGTACCGGCTGCGCGCCATCGTCCATCGCGATGCGCGCCTCGGCCACGATGGCGGCGATTTCCTGGGGATCGAATTCGATGTTCAGCAGCAGATACGGCTGCCCCGGCGTGGCGTTGAGCACCTGCCCGGACGCCGGCAGGTCGACCGACACCACAAGATATTCACCGGGACCGTAGTCGAGGATATCGGCGCCAAGGTGCACGCGCTTGCCACCTTGCAGAATCACGCAGCACGAGGGCTTGAGCACACCCCGCGTGACGGGCGTCGGCCGCGAGGAGCGCAGCAGCGACAGGAACGGAATCGCCGTCCCGTACCGCTCGTCGCCCGGCGCGAACCGGCCGACGATGTCGATCATCTGATCGAGTGGTGCGAGAGGCGGCTCCCGTTGCATGGCTTGCGGTTTATGGCTTACTTCAGCAGCGGCACCAGATACTTGCCGGTGACGCTGGCCGGGTTCTTGGCCACATCCTCCGGCGTGCCGGCGGCGATGATCTTGCCGCCGCCCGCGCCGCCTTCCGGTCCCAGGTCGACGATCCAGTCGGCCGTCTTGATCACGTCCAGATTGTGCTCGATGATGACCAGCGTGTTGCCCTGGTCGCGCAGACGGTGGATCACCTTCAGCAGCAGGTCGATATCGTGGAAGTGCAGACCGGTGGTCGGCTCGTCCAGGATGTACAGCGTGCGGCCGGTGTCGCGCTTGGACAGTTCCAGCGACAGTTTGACGCGCTGCGCCTCGCCGCCCGACAAGGTGGTCGCGCTTTGACCGAGCTTGATGTAGCCCAGGCCCACGTCCAGCAGCGTATGCAGCTTGCGCGCGATCAGCGGCACCGGCTTGAAGAACTCGTGCGCGTCCTCCACCGTCATGTCGAGGATCTCGGTGATGTTCTTGCCCTTGTAGTGGACTTCCAGCGTCTCGCGGTTGTAGCGCTTGCCGTGGCAGACGTCGCACGGCACGTAGACGTCCGGCAGGAAGTGCATCTCGACCTTGATCACGCCATCGCCCTGGCAGGCCTCGCAGCGGCCGCCCTTGACGTTGAACGAGAACCGCCCCGCGCTGTAGCCGCGCTCCTTGGCCATCGGCACCGTGGAGAACAGGTCGCGGATCGGCGTGAACAAACCGGTGTACGTCGCCGGATTGGAGCGCGGCGTGCGGCCGATCGGCGCCTGGTCGACGGCGATGACCTTGTCGAAGTGTTCCAGGCCGCTGATGGAATCGTGCGGCGATGGCTCGGTCTGCGATCCGTACAGGTGGCGCGACAGCGCCGGATACAGCGTATCGTTGATCAGCGACGACTTGCCGGAGCCTGAAACGCCGGTCACGCACGTCATCAGGCCGACCGGCAGATGCAGGTTGACCTTCTTCAGATTGTTGCCGGTGGCGCCGGTGATGACCAGCTGCTTGTCCGGATCGGCGATGTGGCGCTTCTTCGGCACCGCGATCTTCATCGTGCCGTTCAAATACTGCGCCGTCAGCGACTGCTTGTTCTTCAGGATGTCCTTCAAGGTGCCCTGGGCGATGATATCGCCGCCATGCACGCCCGCGCCCTTGCCCATGTCGACGATGAAGTCGGCGGTGCGGATCGCGTCCTCGTCGTGCTCGACCACCAGCACGCTGTTGCCGATGTCGCGCAGGTGCTTGAGCGTCTCGATCAGGCGGTCGTTGTCGCGCTGGTGCAGGCCGATCGACGGCTCATCGAGTACGTACATCACGCCGGTCAGGCCGGAGCCGATCTGCGAGGCCAGGCGGATGCGCTGCGCCTCGCCGCCGGACAGCGTATCGGCGCTGCGGTCGAGCGACAGGTAATCGAGGCCGACGTTGTTGAGGAATTTCAGGCGCGAGATGATCTCCTTGACCACGCGGTCGGCGATCTCCTTCTTCGCGCCCTTGAGCTTCAACTGCTCGAAGAACGACAGCGTCTCGCGCAGCGGCTTCTCGGCGATCTCGTAGATGGCCTTTTCCTGCTTGCCGGTGCCGACCTTGACGTAGCGCGCCTCGATGCGCAGACGCGCGCCTTCGCACGACGGGCACTTCTTCTCGTTGATGAACTTCGCCAGCTCCTCTTTGACGGCCATCGAATCGGTCTCGCGATAGCGGCGCGCCAGGTTGGTGACGACGCCCTCGAACGCGTGCTCCTTGACGACGGTGCGGCCGCGCTCATTCACGTACGTGAACGGGATGTGCGTCTTGCCCGAGCCATGCAGGATCACTTCCTGCGCGGTCTTCGGCAGCTGCTCGTACGGCAGGTCGAGATCGAACTCGTAGTACGCCGCCAGGTTGGACAGCATCTGGAAGTAGAACTGGTTGCGGCGGTCCCAACCCTTGACCGCGCCGGAGGCCAGCGACAGGTTGGGGAAGGCGACGATGCGCTTAGGATCGAAGAACTCAATGTGACCGAGGCCGTCGCACTCCGGGCAGGCGCCCATCGGGTTATTGAACGAGAACAGGCGCGGCTCGAGCTCCTGCAGCGAATAGCCGCAGGTGTTGCAGGCGAACTTGTTGGAGTAGACGTGTTCCGTGCCATTGTCCATCTCCAGCGCCACGGCGCGGCCGTCGGCCAGGCGTAGCGCGGTCTCGAAGCTCTCGGCCAGGCGCTGCTTGATGTCGGCGGTCACCTTCACGCGGTCGATCACCACGTCGATGGTGTGCTTCTCGGTTTTTTTCAGCTTGGGCAGGTCGTCGACTTCGTAGATCTTGGCGTCGTTGGTGCCGCTCTTCACGCGGAAGCGCACGAAGCCCTGTGCCTGCATCTGCTCGAACAGGTCGGAATGCTCGCCCTTGCGGTTGGCCACCACCGGCGCCAGGATCATCAGCTTGGTCTCGGCCGGCATGGCCAGCACCGCGTCGACCATCTGCGAGACCGTCTGCGCGGCCAGCGCCTGGTCCGGATGGTTGATGCAGTAAGGCGTGCCGACGCGCGCGTACAGCAGGCGCAGATAATCGTGGATCTCGGTCACGGTGCCGACGGTCGAACGCGGATTGTGCGAGGTGGCCTTCTGCTCGATCGAAATCGCCGGCGACAGGCCCTCGATCAGATCGACGTCGGGCTTTTCCATCAGTTGCAGGAACTGGCGGGCGTAGGCCGACAGCGACTCCACATAGCGGCGCTGGCCCTCGGCGTACAACGTATCGAAAGCGAGCGACGACTTGCCCGAGCCGGACAGGCCGGTGATCACGATAAGCTTGTTGCGCGGGAGGTCGAGATTGATGTTTTTGAGGTTGTGCGTGCGTGCGCCGCGGATGCGGATCTGTTCCATTGATTTGGCCTTTAGAGTCAACCCGTAACTATAGCCGGGTTTGGGTATATATGCGCCGGGCTTGATCTACATCGCGCGCGCCGGGCTTGACACTGTATATAATACCAGTATTTTCTTGCGACGTTTCAACGGGGCCATCAATAACTGCCTGTCTGGGCGAGTTGGGTCACGCAGGGCGCGTAGGGCGGATTAGGCGGCATGCCGTAATCGGCCATGAACCGCCACGGACGCGGGATTTTGCGCCACCGGCGATGCTATAATCGCCCTTTAGCACATAACAAACAGCCCGCCCCGCGCGGCCGTCGTTACTCAGGAGTTTTATAAATGGCATCAGTCAACAAAGTCATCATCGTCGGCAATCTGGGTCGCGATCCGGAAATTCGCTACATGCCTAGCGGTGACGCGATCGCCAACATTGCTGTGGCGACATCGTACAAATCGAAAGACCGCAACACCGGCGAGCAGAAAGAGCAGACCGAATGGCACCGTATCTCGTTCTTCGGCCGCCTGGCCGAAATCGTCGGCCAGTACCTGAAAAAGGGCTCGTCGGTCTACGTTGAAGGCCGCCTGCAGACCCGCAAGTACACCGATAAGGATGGCGTAGAGAAATACGCGACCGACATCATCGCCGAGCAGATGCAAATGCTGGGTGGCCGTCAAGGCATGGGTGATGGCGGCGGCATGGACGACGGCGGCGGCTACGAATCGGCCCCACCGCAGCGTCAGGCTCCGGCCCCGCGTCCGCAGATGGCCGCTCCGGCGCCACGTCCGGCACCGAAGCCGGCGCCGAACTTCTCGGATATGGATGACGACATCCCGTTCTAAGGCGCCTCCTAGTGAATCGTAAAAAAGCCCCGTAACTCCTTGAAGTTGCGGGGCTTTTTTACGTATAGCGCAATACAGCCGGGGAGTTCAAAAGATGCCATTATTTTAGCGATTTCTCCCCCTTCTTCTTTAAAATAATGGCTGTTTCCGACTTGGTTTTCTCGGTAGCACACTATTTTCGAGTGACTGACGATGACGCGTTTGCGATCATGAAGCGGTGTGTGGATGTTGTCCGACAGTGGCGAAAAGTGGCTACGGCGCTCAAGCTCTCGGTGCGCGAACAGAATTTTATGGCTCCGGCATTTCAGTTAGCTGAGTAAATTGCCAGAGTGAAGCATGCTTCCGCAGTACGCGATGAACCGGCCGGCCGGACGCCGACGGGCCGGTTCATCGCGCGGCCTGTCAGGTGGTCAGACGCAGCAACACCGAACCATGGGCCGGGATGGTCTGGCGCAGCG
>JBDSKP010000390.1:0-2915 GCA_039916925.1 Duganella sp. | reverse complement strand
AGATGTGGGCGTAGTCGAACAGCGCCTGCCATTCATTCCATGTGTCGAGCCGCTGCAGCTGGTCGGCGCCCATCACGAAGGCGATGCAAGCGTCCGGCCCCAGCTCGGCGCGCACCAGGCGCAGCGTGTCGATGGTGTAGGTCGGCAGTCCTTTGGCGGCGCGTTCGATCTCCTGCGGATCGATCACGACGTCGAAAGGCTGGCCCTTGAACGCGATGGACACCATCTCGGCGCGCTGTTCGGGCGTCGCCTTGAGCATGGCTTTCTGCCACGGCAGGCCGGCCGGGATCACGCGCAGCTGGTCCACCCGCAGCAGCTTGGCGAAATAGGCGCCGAGGGCGATATGACCGTGGTGGACCGGATCGTAGCTGCCGCCCAGCAGTGCAACCCGCTGTGCCATGGCCTTTGTCACGCGGCCAGCCAGTCGCGGTGCGGCAGGAAGTCGGTGTACAGAGCCGCCTCCGGCGTGCCGTCCTCGGGCTCCCAGCGATAGCGCCATTTGACGATGGGCGGCATCGACATCAGGATCGCCTCGGTGCGGCCGCCCGACTGCAGGCCGAACAGCGTGCCGCGGTCGAACACCAGGTTGAATTCGACATAGCGGCCGCGCCGGTAGGCCTGGAAATCGCGTTCGCGCTCGCCGTACGGCGTGTCCTTGCGGCGCTCCAGGATCGGCAGGTAGGCCGTCAGGAACGAATTGCCCACGCTTTGCATCAGCGCGAAGCTGCGTTCGAAGCCTTCCTCGTTCAAATCGTCGAAGAAGATGCCGCCGACGCCGCGCGCCTCCTGGCGGTGCTTCAGGTAGAAATACTCGTCGCACCACTTTTTATAGCGCGCGTGCAGCTCGTCGCCGAATGGCGCCAGCGCGTCGCGGCAGCTCTGGTGGAAGTGTTTGACGTCTTCCTTGTCGCCATAATAGGGCGTCAGGTCCATGCCGCCGCCGAACCACCATGCCGGATCGCCGTTGACCGTGGTGGTGGTGAAGAAGCGCACGTTCATGTGCACCGTCGGCGCGTACGGATTGCGCGGATGGATCACCAGCGACACGCCCATCGCCTGCCACGGGTTGCCGCCCAAATCGGGGCGCGCCGCCGACGCCGACGGCGGCAGCTTGGCGCCCATGACGTGCGAGAAGTTGACGCCGCCACGCTCGATGACGTTACCTTCCTCCAGCAGGCGCGAAATGCCGCCGCCGCCTTCCGGGCGGTCCCACGCGTCGCGCAGGAACGGTTTGCCGTCCAGCGCTTCGAGCGCGGCGACGATGCGATCCTGCAGATCGAGCAGGAAGGCTTTGACGGCTTCCGGGGTGGGGGATGACAGCATGGTGCGGTGTGCGTTAAAAAAAACCAAGGGTCGATTGTACCCTGATGCGGGGGTTTGGGATAGTTGCCGCTGATTGGGCGGCTTCCAACCCCCTGCAAAAAGGGGTCGTACCCCGGACGGGGTACGACCCCGGCGGAGCGCCGCGCGGGGTGAAAGCGGGCGCCCCGTCGTACTTTTTAGTGCTTCAAACCGCGCCAGCCGATGTCGCGGCGGCACTGCATGCCTTCGAAGGAGATCTGGTCGACCACCTCGTAGGCCTGTTTTTGCGCCAGCTTGACGCTGTCGGCCAGGCCGACCACGCACAGCACGCGGCCGCCCGTGACCTGCAGCTGGCCGCCGACGTCGGCGGTGCCGGCGTGGAAGGTCACCGATTCATGCGTCTCGGCCGGGATGCCGTCGATCACGGCGCCTTTGAGCGGGGCGTCCGGGTAGCCGGCGGCGGCCAGCACCACGCCGACGGCCGTGCGGCGGTCCCATTCCAGTTCTACCGTGTCGAGCGTGCCGTTGACGGCGTGTTCCATCACCGTCACCAGGTCGGTCTTCAGGCGCGACATGATCGGCTGCGTCTCGGGATCGCCCATGCGGCAGTTGAATTCGAGCGTGCGCGGATTGCCGGCGGCGTCGATCATCAGGCCGGCGTACAGGAAGCCGGTGAAGACGATGCCGTCCTTGGCCATGCCGGCGATGGTCGGGTTGATGATCTCGCGCATCACGCGCGCATGCATGGCCGGCGTGACGATCGGCGCCGGCGAATAGGCGCCCATGCCGCCGGTGTTCGGGCCTTCGTCGTTGTCCTTGAGGCGCTTGTGATCCTGGCTGGTGGCCAGCGGCAGCACGTTTTTACCGTCGCACATGACGATGAAGCTCGCTTCCTCGCCGGCCAGGAATTCCTCGATGACGATGCGGGCGCCGGCGTCGCCGAAGCGGTTATCGGCCAGCATGTCGTCGACCGCCTGGTGCGCCTCGTCGAGCGACATCGCCACCACCACGCCCTTGCCGGCGGCCAGGCCGTCGGCCTTGATGACGATGGGCGCGCCGTTGGCGTCGATGTAGGCGTGCGCCTGGGCCACGTCCGAGAAGGTCTGGTATTTGGCGGTCGGGATGCCGTGGCGCTGCATGAACGCCTTGGCGAAGTCCTTCGACGACTCCAGCTGCGCCGCTTCCCTGGTCGGGCCGAAGACCTTCAGGCCACGGGCGCGGAACAGGTTGACGATGCCGCCGGCCAGCGGGGTTTCCGGGCCGACGACGGTCAGGCCGATGTGCTCCTGCTCGACGAAGCTCGCCAGTTCGTGCAGATCGGTGATGTTGACGTTGACCAGGCGCGACTCGCGCGCGGTGCCGCCGTTGCCGGGGGCGACGTAGACCATCTGGATGCGTTCCGATTGCGCCAATTTCCAAGCCAGCGCGTGTTCACGGCCGCCGGAGCCGACTACCAAAATTTTCATAAATCCTCAGTCTTCAATCAGCGTGTTGGAATAGACTTCCTGGACATCGTCCAGTGCTTCCAACGCGTCCAGCAGTTTTTGCATCTTGACGGCGTTGTCGCCGGTGATGATGGTTTCGGTGGCCGGCTTCATGATGATCTCGGCCAC
>JBDSKP010000389.1:0-2182 GCA_039916925.1 Duganella sp. | reverse complement strand
CGATGTCCGGGTCGATTTCCGGGTTGACCGACAGCACGTGAATGATGACCTGCACTTCGTTCAGGTAGCCTTCAGGGAACAGCGGACGGATCGGACGGTCGATCAGACGGGAAGTCAGTGTTTCTTTTTCCGAAGGACGGCCTTCGCGCTTGAAGAAACCGCCCGGAATTTTACCGGCAGCATAGGTTTTTTCGACGTAATCGACGGTCAGCGGGAAGAAGTCCTGGCCTGGCTTGGCATCTTTGCGTGCCACAACCGTTGCCAGTACGACCGTGTCTTCAATCGACACCAACACCGCGCCGGATGCCTGGCGAGCGATTTCGCCGGTTTCCAGCGTCACGGTGTGTTGGCCGTACTGGAAGGTTTTCGTAACTTTGTTAAACATGGGTAATCCCTTTCTATTTGCCGACAGATTTTCAGGGGCTGTCGTTCACCTCACCACAGACGGCATACCCGCCGTCTTTGCTACACTTGCCACTACACTTGCTAAAACGTTTGACCACGTACGGCGGAGTAGCGCATCGCGCGTAATCCGCCATACGTGATACTGGGATTCCATGCTGCGTTGCCAAGATCGGGTTCCATCTGGCAAGTTTTTCCACCCGCGAAAATGACAAAATGCCCGCGACAGCAAACTGGCGCAGGCATTTCGATTAAGCCGGGAGACGCAAATATTACTTACGCAGGCCCAGTTTAGCGATCAGATCGCGATAACGGGTTGCGTCTTTGCCCTTCAGGTACGACAGCAGGCTCTTACGACGGTTAACCATCATAATCAGACCACGACGGGAGTGGTGATCCTTGCTGTGGGCCTTGAAGTGGCCGTTCAGTTCGTTGATGCGCGCGGTCAGCAGTGCAACTTGCACTTCCGGGGAGCCGGTGTCTTTTTGACCACGGGCGTTGTCCGCGATGATCGCGGCTTTGTTGATGTTTTCTACGGACATGATATTTACCTTTAACATGCGGTGCGCGGAGTCTGAACCCTGCACACCGTGAACTTCAAAAAAAACTGATCCGAAGACCAGACCCGAAAGTATAGCGGAAAAAGCGCCGCGTGTATCCCGGCTTGGCTACAATTTGTCAACTTCCCCCTGTTTTTCGAGGCCCGCGATGAAAAGAGTGTTTATTTTGGCAATGTTTTGTGGCGCGCTGGCCGGCTGCGCCAGCCTGTTCGGCCCGCCGCCGGCGCCGGGCGACAGCGCCGAGGTCGTCGAATCCAGGCTGGGCCGGCCCACCGGCGTCTACCAGGACGGCCCGGACACACTGCTCGAATACGCGATGGGGCCGCTCGGCCAGTACACCTGGATGGCGCGCCTCGGCCCGGACCGGCGGCTGCGTTCGTACGAGCAGGTGCTGACGAACGCCAAGTTCGGCACCATCAAGGTCGGCCGGGACACCAAGGACAGCGTGCTGCGCATCGTCGGCCGGCCCTCCAAACAGGTGCGTTATTACAGCGTCGACGGCGACGTCTGGCAGTACCGCTACAAGGAGAGCGACGTGTGGAACTCGGTGATGGACGTGCAGTTCAACCGCGAAGGCGTGGTGCAGGCGCTGGTCAACGGGCCGGACGAGGAACGCGAACCGCGCTGGTTGCGCTGACCGGTTCGGTAGGATCAGTCCCACGCGCGGTTTGGCAGTGCGCCGACGTGAAATATTTTCCGTGATTGCTATGATTTCCACACATCAAAACGCAACCCACTGGAGAATTCATGTCTTTACGCACGCCTTCCGCACGCCACGCCATGTACGCCGCGACCCTGATGGCGCTGACCACCGCCACCGCGATGGCTTGGGCGGAACCCTCGTCCGCGCTGGACCGCGCCAGTCTGTCGGTCGGAGCCTTCTACACCGACCCGCGCATCAAGGTCGAGGGCGACACCAACTATGGCCGCATCGACACCGGCACCTACAAATCGGATAGCGTGACGCTGCCGCGCGCCAAGGCCAGCGTGCTGATCGGCGATTCGCACGGCATCGACTTCGACTACTACCGCTACGATAAGGAGTACAACCCGAGCCTGAGCGGCAGCACCAATATCAACGGCCTGCCGCTGACCGGCACCGGCCAGCTCAACGCCAAGCTGAAGCTGGACCTGGCCAATGCCGCCTACAAATGGTGGCTGGGCAGCGGCGCCGACGTGTTTGGCGTGGGTGTCGGCGCGGCGTACTACCGGGCGCGTAT
>JBDSKP010000388.1:0-2333 GCA_039916925.1 Duganella sp. | reverse complement strand
CTCGCCCAACTGATGTTGAACGCCGCCTTCTACGCCATCATGGCGGTGTTGAACAGCTTTATCTCGGCGCAGGACCGCGACGGCACCTTGCTGTCGCAATCGGTGGTGGTGACGTTCGCCGCCGTGGCGGTGGGCACGGTCGGCGCCGGGGAGTTGTTCCAGGATGCCGGCGGCGTGGGGGTGATCGTGTTCTCGCTGCTGGCGCTGGCCATCAGCGTGCCGCTCGGATTGAAGGCGCTGCGCGGCCGGGTCAGCGCATCACCAGCGCTTTGACCGCCTCCAGCGCGGCGCCGCCGGAGCTGGTGCAGCGCACCTGATTGCGGCCGCCTTCCTTGGCCACGTACATGGCGCGGTCGGCGGCGACAAACAACGATTCGGTGTTGTCCAATTGGTGCGGATGGATGGTCGCCACGCCGATGCTGACGGTGAGCCAGTCCGACGTCGTCGAGCGCGGATGGGGAATGCGCAGCGATTCGATATGCGCGCGGATCGCCTCGGCCATCATGGCGGCCGTCTCGGGGCCGGTTTCGGCGAACAGCAGCACGAATTCCTCGCCGCCGTAGCGGGCCGCCAGATCGGTGGGGCGCAGCGCGTGCGAGGCGATGGCGGCCGCCACCTGCTGCAGGCAGGCGTCTCCGGCCGGGTGGCCGAGCGTGTCGTTGTACAGTTTGAAGTGGTCGACATCGAGCACCACCAGCGACAGTGGCTGGCCGCTGCGCATCGAACGTTGCCACTCCTTTTCCAGGAAGGTGTCGAAGTGGCGCCGGTTGGCGATCTGGGTCAGCGGATCGACCATCGCGGCGCGCTGCAGCGCATCCTCCGATTGCTTGTGGTGGGTGATGTCGTGCAGCAGGCCGATGAAAAGCGGCTGGCGCAGGTACATCGGTGTGAGCGTCAGGTCCATGCACACCGAGCTGCCGTTGCGGTGGCGGATGATGACTTCGCGCGTGCCGTGGCTGTGCGCCATCTCCGGCGAGGCGGCGTAGCGGTCGAAGTACTCCAGGTATTCCTGGGCCACCAGGGGATTGAGCAGGTCCGAGATCGCGCGCCCGGCCAGCTCGTTTTCCTGGTAGCCCAGGTATTTGTCGCAGGCCGGGTTGGTGAACTGGATGCGGCCGTCGGCCTCGATGATCAGCAGGCCCTCGGCCATGTTGTTGACGATGGTGCGCAGGCGTTCGGCCTGTTCCTCCTGGGTTTCGCTGTTGCTGCGGATCTGCAGCTGCGTGCGCACGCGCTCGCATACCTCGGCCATGCGCAGCGGCTTGCCGATGTAGTCGACGGCGCCGATGTCGAAGCCGGCCACGACGTCGTCGGTGTCGGTCCTGGCGCTCATGAAGATCACGGGAATGCGTTGGGTGGCGGCGTGGCTCTTGAGCTGGCGGCAGGTCTCCAGGCCGTCCATGCCGTTCATGACCACGTCCAGCAGTATCAGGTCGGGATGGACGCGGCGCGCGATCTTGAGCGCGCGCTCGCCGGAGGTGGCCACAAAGGTCTGATAACCCTGTTGGACCATCAGCTTGCGCAGCACGGCCAGATTCTCCGGCGCGTCGTCAACAATCAGTATGGCGGCGTCGCGCCGCGTGGCCAAGCCGGAACTCACGGGGCTCATCGCGTGTGGCCTTTAACCTGGGGGAACGTCACGGCGCGAAGCCGCGAGCGCGCGAAGGCGCGGCGCAAGGAGCGGGGTGGAGGGGTTTGTACACGCATGAATAAAGGCTTGCCTTACCAAGTGACTATCCGTTCAAATCATACCGCGTTGCCCGCTTGATATGTAAAAATTCAGCGTATGATTTTGGCGCGACACTTCATTATTGAAAGTGACGCGGGGCCAACGGCCGCAAGGGGCGTGCTTTTTTTTGTGGAGACGACAAGAAAGGGAGTGTGGGCGGCGGACGCCGCCCACGAAGTGGCGCGGTGGACCGGCTTTAGATCCTGGCGGCGATCAGTTTGCCGAGGATCTCGATGCCGGCGCGGATGCGTTCCGGCGGCACGGTCACGAACGACAGGCGCAAGGTGTTGGTTTCCGGCTCGTTGGCGTAGAACGGCGAACCCGGTACGAAGGCCACCTTCTGGGCGATCGCCTCGTCCAGCAGTTTCATCGCGTCGATGTGCTTCGGCAGCGTGACCCAGATGAACATGCCGCCTTCGGGCTTGGTCCATTCGACGCCGGCCGGGAAGTACTGCGCCATCGCGTCCAGCATCACCTGGCACTGGTTGCCGTACAAGGTGCGGATTTTAGGGATGTGCTGTTCCAGGAAGCCGTCCTTGATCACTTCATGCACGACCATCTGGGTCAGCTGCGAAGTGTGCAGGTCGGCGGCCTGCTTGGCCAG
>JBDSKP010000387.1:0-7181 GCA_039916925.1 Duganella sp. | reverse complement strand
GCGCCGTGAGCAAGGCTAATCCAGGGGGCGACTGGATCGTGCGCGCACCGCAAGCGGGGCGCATGGAGCGCATCGAGGCTTTCTTTTCGGGCCACGGCTACGAACCGCACCGGCACGATACGTATGCCATCGGCCGCACCCTGGCCGGGGTGCAAAGTTTCCACTACCGGGGCGGGCAGCGCCACAGCCTGCCCGGCGTCACCATGGTGTTGCACCCGGACGAGGTGCACGACGGCGAGGCGGGTACCGACGCCGGCTTCCGCTACCGCATGATGTATATCGAACCGGCGCTGATCCAGCAAATCCTCGGCGGCCGGGCGCTGCCTTTCATCCAGCACGGCATTAGCACCGATCCGCGGCTGTACGCGACCAGCGAACTATTGTTGCGCAGCCTCGACGCGCCGCTCGACCCCCTCGAGGAAGATGACGCGCTGTTCGACCTGGCCCACGCGCTGAGCGCGGTATCGGCGCCGCCGCGTCCAAGCCAGCCGCTCGACTACCGCGCCGCCGAGCTGGCGCGCGAGTTCATCCACGGCTCCCTGGAGCGCAGCGTCACGCTGGAGGAGTTGGAGCGTCACAGCGGGCGCGACCGCTGGAGCCTGTCGCGCGATTTCCGGCTCCTGTTCGGCACCTCGCCGTATCGCTACCTCATCATGCGCCGCCTAGACCTGGTGCGTTCGCTGCTGCTTCAGGGCCATTCGTTGGCGGGCGCGGCGTTGCTCGCCGGCTTTACCGACCAAAGCCATATGACCCGTCATTTCGGCAAGACCTACGGCTTGTCACCGGCGCGCTGGCTGAAAATGCGACCCGGCTGACGTCCGCACAATCGTACAAGAAACGACGTCCCGTTTTGCGTATGCTGGGCACTCCCCAACCAGCAACAGGACGAGTCCATGAATACCGAGCAGACGACGGCGCACCCCATCCACACCATTAATTTCGCGAAGAAATTCAGTTTATTTTCCGAGCAGTGGGCACCCAAGGTGGTCGCGGAAATGAACGACTATCAATTCAAGATAGTCAGGCTGCAGGGCGATTTCATCTGGCATGCGCATGCCGCCACCGATGAAACCTTTATCGTGCTGGAAGGGCGGTTGCGTATCGATTTTCGCGACGGCCACGTGCTCGTGTCGCAGGGCGAAATGGTTGTGGTGCCCAAGGGCGTCGAGCACCAGCCATCCGCCGAAGGCGAGGTGAAACTGTTGTTGATCGAGCCGCGCGGCGTGCTCAACACAGGCGAAGAAGCAGCCAGCGACCGCACCGCCGTCAATGACGTTTGGATTTAGTTGCAAAATATAAGAATACGAATAAGCCGAAATCTTGTCGCCACTTCCGTAATCAAAGCTCGTTGCAAAACCACCAGCATTGCCTTGCCATATGCCCGTGTGTATTATCGATCGGACGTCTCGATGAGACGTGCGTCCAAACCTAACCGGGTAATCACAATGAAAAATAAACTAGTGGTATTGTCAGCCGTGATGGCAAGCCTGACCGCGCAGGCCGCGCCCGATTGCGTCGGCGTCAAGGCGCCATTCTTCCAGAAGGCGAAAGACGTTAAATGGGTATGGAACCCAAGCCTGAAAGCCGAGGAAAACCTGGTCTGCGGCGACGCCAAAACCCCTGGCAAACCCTTCGTCCAGATGCTGAAGTTCCCGCCGAACTACGTGGGCGACCGCCACAACCACCCGATCGACCGGGTGGTGATACTCCAGAGCGGCAAATGGACATCGACCACCTACGACGGTCCCAACGGCGCGGCCGAAGCGCACGTCATGGATAAACCGAACGACTACTATTACGAGTCGGCCAATTACGACCACAGTTTTAAAACCGGCAGCAAGGGTGCGATTATCACGGTATTGGGTTGGGACGGACCGAATAAGCGCAACGATCCGAACAACTGATGTAAAAAAAGCCCGGGGCGCTAGCGCCGGGCCTTTTTCGTTTAATACGCCGAAGCGCCGGATTACTTTTGCTTGCGGCGGCGGGCGACCACGCCCATCAGGCCCAGGCCGGCGAGCATCATCGCGTAGGTTTCCGCTTCCGGAACCGGCGTCACAGCCGCGTCGGTCGAGTACAAGGTGGCGTTCGACAGCGAGGCGAACTTGGTGGTGAAGCTGTCCAGACCGGCGCCGGCGTCAAAGCGGTAGAAGGCGGTGACGTTGTTCGATTTGGTGCCGAAGGCGTCTGTTACATTGCCGAAGTGTATGCCGACGATGGTGTCGCCGTAGAGCATTTGGCTGAAGTTGATCGTGGTGCCGCCGGTCAGGTCGGAGAGCATCGACGTCAGCGGCATTGCCGACGTCAGGTTCACGCCCCACACCGCCAGGTTCAGGTTGATCTCGGCGATGCTCGGGGCGTTGCCGTTCAGGTTGCCATCGATGAAGCCGATGCAGCTGGCGCCGGCGACGTCGATATCGGAACCGTCGCAGAGTGCCGTGGCTCCCATTGCATTGCCTGCGAACATCAGCGTTGCCAAAGCTGCTGCGGTCGAAAGTTTCTTAAAGTCCATATTTATCCCCATGATGTGAAGGCTGCGGTGGTAAATTGCCTTTAGGAAACAATACTTCGAGTTTCTTTAAGCAATTCGGTGTGATGTGTTGAAGCATATCATGGAGCGCTGTCAAAAAGACATGTCAATTTATATTTAAATAAATATAATTTTCATAGAGTAACTTCTGTTGTAATCCGGCGAATGGGCAATAAAAAAGCCCGGTGCGCTAGCACCGGGCCTGGCTTCTTACGCGTAAAGCGCCGAGTTATTTTTGCTTACGGCGGCGGGCGACCACGCCCATCAGGCCCAAGCCGGCGAGCATCATCGCGTAGGTTTCCGCCTCCGGGACCGCCGTCACACTCGCCGTGCCGGTCGAGTACAGCGTGGCGTTCGACAGCGCGCCGACGGTGGTGAAGCTGTCCACGCCGGCGCCGTGGCCGGCGTCAAACCGGTAGAATGCGGTGACGTTATTGAGCTTATTACCCAGCACATCGGTCACGTTGCCGTAATGGATGCTGACGATGGTATCGCCATACAGCTGTTGCGCGAAGTTGATGGTGTTGCCGGCCGGGTTGGACAGCATCGACGTCGACGCCACAGGGGCCGTCAGGTGCACGCCCCACGTGGCCAGGTTCTGGTTGATCTCGTCCAGGCTGGGCTTGTTGCCATTCAGGTTGCCGCTGACGAAGCCGATGCAGCTGGCGCCGGCCACCGAGATGCTGGACGCCGCGCAGGAGGCGGTGGCCGGGACGGTGATGACGGGAGTGGTGACGACCGGGGTGGTGGCGCCATTGTTGCCATTGCCATTGCCATTGCCATTGCCATTGCTGTTGCCCGGCGTGGTGCTGCCGCTGTTACCTTTACCGTTGCCGTTATTGCCTTTGCCGTTGCCGCCGGCGGCCGCCATCGCGGTGCTTGCGGACATCAACAACACCAAGGCCGCAGCCGTCGAAAAAGTCGTCAATTTCATGTCAAATAGTCCCAAAGAGTGGTGAACGGTGTGATTTGCGCGCCGGAAACAATTGTTTGGGTTTCTTTGAGCAAGATCGTCGAATTGTTCGGAATCATAGCACGAATAAATTCCTCCAAGATATTTTAGTTGCCACAAGGTAAAAACAAAGTTGTTTCATGCCAACTCTGACCGCCGCCACTTCATCCCGCGCATGCAAAATATGTATTTGTAAATGCGGCATGATTCGTGGGCGCGGCACTCTAAAGCCGGCGTGACGGTCGACACCGTGCGCCTGTCGGTTGGCATCGAGCACATCGACGATCTGCTGGCCGACCTGGAACAGGCGCTGGCGGCGGTGTGATTATTTGGCCCTGTCGGCTTTGGCGGGCTCGGGCACGCGCGTGACGATGACGTCGCCATCGACGATGGTGCAGTCGATGATGTGGCTGCGCGAGACCGGCACCTCGCGCGAGAACAGGTCCTGGTACGGCCCGGCATCCTCCAGCCGCAGGTCGATGCGGAAGCTCTCCAGGTGGTTGGCGGCGTGCACTTCGCGCACCCGCTGCTTGCGCACCTCCGCCTCCTTGTCGCTGCGCCCGTGCATCTGCGGGCCCTCGAAGTAGCGGATCAGCGCGCACTCGATGACGTCGATGCGGTCCTTGAGCAGGATGTCGGCGGCCACCGCGTTCTCGTTGACCGGCAGCTCCGCCGGGTCGCCGTCGTCGGACAGCACCTCGACGTTCATGCGCTGGATCAGCAGCAGCATGTCATTGCTGTCGTTGTTGAGTTGATGGATCTTCTGGACGGCCGCCAGGCGCCCGCGCGCCAGCCGGCCGGCCGCGTCCTTGGTCTGGCCGACGTATTGCACCTTGCTCTGGAACTGCAGGTGGTTTTCGTACTGCTGCAGCACGTCGTGGATCGACAGCGCCTCGACCAGGCCGCCCCAGTTGAGCGTGAGGAAGCGGTCGGTCATCGTCACCGACGGCTTTTTGAGCGTGGCCGCGAACGGCACCGTCAGCTCGATCGTGATGCTGTCGCGTTTTTCGTCGACGCCGACGATGATCGGCACCGTCAGCTTGAGCGAGAAGAAGCCCCAGCTGGTTTTGCCGGCCGCGTCGAAGCGCACGCGCGGGCGGTTGACGGCGAAATAGATCAGCCGCTTTTCCATCGTCGCCTCGAGGTCGAACTGCATGCGGCGCAACTGGCGCCCGACCGGGTCGCGGATGTCGGGCCGCTCGGGGAAGCCGGCCACCAGGTCGTACCAGTGGTATTTGGCGTCGGCCACGGTGACCACCCAGGTCTGTGGCGCGCTGCCGCGTTGCGGCAACAGCGGCAGCAGATCGTCGAGCGGCTCGGCCGGCGGCGCCAGCAGATCATGGAACGGCTCCGGCGCCTCGTCCAGCAGCCCGCCTATGCCCAATTCCTCCGGGCTGGGATCGGGATAGTCGTCGTCGGCGATTAGTGGCGGGTAATCGCTCGTCATCATGCGCGCTCCAATGTCTCGTTTAGTTTGCCTGTTATTGACTATAGTATAGTCCTTCCTTGTGACATTGCCACTCGGCAATGTCGGAAAGCGGCTAATTAGTCACACATTGTCACGCCGGCACGGGTGTTTGGCAAACTCATCCTTTGACGGCGGCGGCCGGCGCCACGGGCAGCGCCGACACCTTGGCCTCGCCGTCGGCGATGAAGCAGCTCATCAGATGACGCGGCGCCGCCGCCACCTGTTCCGAGCCGAGCAGGTCGTAGTTGCCGGCCTCGGGCAGCGCGACGTCGATCGTGAATTGCACCAGGCTATTGGCCTCGCGCACCTCGGTCAGCCGCGCGGCGGCCAGCGCGCGCCGCTCCAGGCTCTGGGCGCGCGCGCCCTCGAAATAGCGGATCAGCGCCGCCTCGACGACGTCCATGCGCTCGGCCCGCAGCGCCTCGGCCGCCTCCGGCCCGGCGTTGGCCGGCAGGTCGGCGGCGTCGCCGTCGGCGCACGTGACCTGCACGTCCATGCTGTGCACCAGCAGCAGCGTGTCGCGCTCGTCGTCGAGTTGCGCGTGCAGCTTTTGCAGCGCCGGCAACCTTGCCTTGGCCAGGCGGGCGTCGGGGTCGCGGGTCTGGCCGACGAGGATCACGCGCCCGGGCGCGGTCAGATGGTTGGGGTAGGTCTGCAGGATGTCGTGGATCGACAGCGCCTCGACCAGGCCGCCCCAGTTGAGCGTGACGAAGGTCGGCGTCAACGTCACGGTCGGCTTTTTCAGGGTCGCCGCGAACGGGACCTTCAGTTCGATCGTCAGGCTGTCCCTGGTCTGGGCGGCGCCGACCAGCAGCGGCAGCGTCAGTTTGAGCGAGAAAAAGCCCCACTGCACGGTCCCGGCGGCATCGAAGCGCACGCGCGGCCGGGTGACGGCGAAGAACAGGTGGTGTTTTTCAGCCACCGCCTCCAGTTCGAACTGCGTACGGCGCTGATAGCGGCCGATCGGGTCGCGGATGTCGGGGCGTTCGGGGAAGCCGGCGATCAGGTCGTACCAATGGTAGCGGGCGTCGGCCACGGTGACCATCCAGCTTTGCGGGGCGCTGGTGTGCTCCGGCGCGTGGACGGTGAAACCGGTGAATTGTTCGGGGTAAGGCCGCGGGGTTGGGGCAGCCTGTTCAGGATTGATCATGATGGCCTGACGAAGGGTTGAAATAGTGTCCGCTGCCCCCACCTCCACCAACCGCGTTACGTCAATGGAAATAAGTATTTCTACGCAGTAACTCGGAGACTATACCTGTCCGGCAGTTTGATCAACAAATTTCTTCCGCTGGTTTCATGGAAGCGCTGCCAGCACCACCGGATAGACGAAATGCCGCGGAGACACGGAGGGCGGATTGGGCGGACGCCGTAATCCGCCATTTGTGAGCCGTCGACGGCGCATGCACGGCGGATTACGCTGCGCTAATCCGCCCTACGTGGTTTAGATTGGATCATCCGCCGCGAGCCGCAGCCGGCCTCACGCCGCCAGCTGCGCCTTGTCCGTCACGGCCGAGCGCATCAACGCCAGCAACTGCTCGGGCGTGTCGAGCACCCGGTCGGCCTGCCAGCCCAGCGGCTCGACCGGGCCGCAATAGCCCCAGCCGCAGCCGATGCTGGGCATGCCGGCGGCCTGTCCGGCCTGGATGTCGCGCAGATCGTCGCCGACATACCAGCATTGTTCCGGCGCCAACCCCAGGCGGGCGGCCGCCTCCAGCAGCGGCGCCGGATGCGGCTTGGCGTGCGCGGTGGTGTCGCCGGACACGATGCACGCCGCGTGCCCCAGGCCGATCTGCGGCAGCAGCGGGTCGGTGAAGCGGGCCGGCTTGTTGGTGACGATGCCCCATTTGAGCCCGGCCTGCTCGATACCGGCCAGCAGCTCGGGGATGCCGGGGAACAGCGTGCTGTGCACGGCCATGGCCGCCTGATAATTGTCGAAGAAACCCTCGCGCAGCTCGACGAAGCCGTCGTCGCCCGGTTTGAGGCCGAAGGCGGCGCCGATCATGCCGCGCGCGCCGGCCGAGGCGGTCGGGCGCAGCAGCTCGTAGGCGGTCGGTTCCAGCCCGCGCACCGTGCGCAGCAGGTTGACGGCGGCGGCCAGGTAGGGGGCGGTGTCGGCCAGCGTGCCGTCGAGGTCGAACAAAATGGCGCGCGGCGCCGGCAGTGCGGTAGTCATGGGCGGTCGATCAGAGCGGACGGGTGGTGGCGGCCAGGTAGTTGACGCTGGTATCGTC
>JBDSKP010000386.1:0-5776 GCA_039916925.1 Duganella sp. | reverse complement strand
CAATACTTGCCGGGCTGATCCGCATATCGCCGGATCGCCCTATGGGACAGACAGAAACGATGGCCTTTTTCACCAAGAAAAAAATCGCGCTGATGGTCGGCGTGATCGCGGTCGGCGGCGCCGCGCTGGCGTTCTATTCCAAAAGCCAGACCCCTGTGGTGGAAGCGCCACGCTTCCGCGTCGCGGCGGTCGACACCGGCAATATCACGCAGACGGTGACGGCCACCGGCACCATCAACCCGGTCGCGCTGATCAACATCGGCTCGCAGGTCTCGGGCACCGTCAACCTGCTGAAGGCCGACTTCAACGACCGCGTGAAGAAGGGCCAGATCCTGCTCACGCTCGACCCCACCATCTTCAACGCGCAGATCCACCAGGGCGAGGCGCAGCTGGCGTCGGCGCGCGCGTCGCTGCGGCTGGCGCAGGCCACGCACCAGCGCAACCAGACCTTGGTGACGCAGAGCTTCATCTCGCCGCTGGCGCTGGACCAGTCCAAGCGCGAGGTCGACGTGGCGCTGGCGAACATCCAGCTGACGCAGGCGCAGCTGGCGCGCGCGCAGGCGGACCTGAACAACAGCGTGATCCGCTCGCCGATCGACGGCGTCATCATCAAGCGCGCGGTGGAGCTGGGGCAGACGGTGGCGGCGGCGTTCACCACGCCGACCATGTTCCAGATCGCCCAGGACCTGACCAAGATGCAGATCGATACCAGCGTCTCGGAGGCCGACGTCGGCGCGCTGAAGGAGGGGCAGCAGGCGCGCTTCGTCGTCGACGCCTATCCGGACAAGGAATTCGAGGCGCGCATGCGGCAGTTCCGCCTGGCCGCCAACGTGGTGCAGAACGTCGTCACCTACAACGTGGTGCTTGACGTCGACAACCGGGACGAGCTGCTCAAGCCGGGCATGACGGCGCAGGTGCGGCTGTTGGTGGGCAATCGCGAGAACGTGCTGCGCATCCCGACCGCCGCGCTGCGCTTCCGCCTGAGCGACGAGGAGGTCGAGCGGCAGGCCAAGCTGGCCAAGGGCGCGGCGCCGGACGGCGCCGACACCGCCGCCACGGTGGACGCGCCACCGGAGGACGATGCCGGCTTCCGCAGCAAGGCCGACCTGACGCGCTCCTTCAAGATCTACACGCTCGACGCCAAGAATCAGCCGAAGCCGATGGACATCAAGATCGGCCTGTCGAACTTCCGCTACACGGAGGTGGTGGGCGGCGCGTTAAAGAAGGGCGACAAGGTCGTCACGCGCGCCATCCTCGACAACAAGGACGGTGTGCGTTGATGTCGCGACCACCCGCGCCGCCGGCGCCGGCCGGTCCGCTGATCGACATCCGCGGCGTGACCAAGAGCTACTTTTCCGGCGGCGTGGAGACGCCGGTGCTGTTCGGGATCGACCTGGCGGTGCCGCGCGGCGACTTCCTGGCGGTGATGGGGCAGTCCGGATCCGGCAAGTCGACGTTGATGAACATCTTCGGTTGCCTCGACCAGGCCACCGGCGGCAGCTACTTCCTCAACGGCGTCGACACCTTGACCTTGTCGCGCGCCGAACTGGCCACCATCCGCAACCGCACGATCGGCTTCGTGTTCCAGAGTTTCAACCTGATCAAGCGCATGAGCGTGGCGGAGAACGTGGCGCTGCCGCTCATTTACGCCGGCGTCTCGCGCGCGAAGGCGCACGCCAAGGCGCTGGTGGAGCTGGAGCGCGTGGGCCTGGGGGAGTACGCCAAACGCACGCCGAACCAGCTGTCCGGCGGCCAGCAGCAGCGCGTGGCGATCGCCCGCGCGCTGGTGTGCGATCCGCCGTTGATCCTGGCCGACGAACCGACCGGCAATCTCGATACGCAGACCAGCGAAGAGATCATGCGCTCGTTCCAGCGCTTGAACGAGGAGCGCGGCATCACCATCCTGCTCGTCACGCACGAGCCGGACATCGCCGCCTACAGCAAGCGGCTGATGCGCCTCAAGGACGGCCATGTGCTGTACGACGGCCCGGCCGCCGAGGGCCTGCGCGAGATGGCGCTGAGCCACGAGGCGGCGCTGAGCCACCCATCGACCAGCGCGCCGGCCATATGAATCCTCTGCAGATAACCATCGAGGCGTTCCGCTCCATGCTGGCGAACCGCCTGCGCACCTTGCTGACGATGCTGGGCATTATCATCGGCATCGCCTCGGTGGTGCTGTTGCTGGCCGTCGGCGACAGCATGAAGCGCTTCATCGCCAAGCAGCTGGAGCAGCTGGGCACCAACATGTTGTTCATCTCGCCGGGCGGCGACCGCGCGCAGCAGCAGCGCCTGCGCAACGGCGCCGCGCCCGCGCTGACGATGCTCGACGCGGAGGCGCTGAACCGGCTGCCGTCGCTGGCCGGCGCGGCGCCCACCCTGCAGGGCGGCTTCAATCTGGCGGTCGGCAACGAGAGCGCGTCGAAGACGGTGCACGGCGTCAGTCCGGACATGTTCAGGATCCGCGGCTGGAAGATCGACAAGGGCAGCGCCTTCAGCGACGCCGACATGCGCTCGGCCGCGCGCATGGTGGTCATCGGCCGCAAGATCGCCGACCAGTTCTTCTACAAGATCGACCCGCTGGGCAAATACATCCGCATCGAGAACGTCTCGTTCCAGGTGGTGGGGGTGCTGTACGGCGAGGGCAAGCAGGTCGACGGCGGCGATTTGAGCGACTACGTGCTGGTGCCGATCACCGCCGCCGCCGCCAACCTGGTCAAGATGCAGTTCCCCGGCAATGTGCATTACGTGGTCGCCCAGGGCAAGTCCGGCGGCAACCTGCAGGACGCCATCCAGGACATCAACGAAACGCTGCGCGACCGCCACCACATCAAGTTCGAGCAGCCGGACGACTTCCGCATCGATAACCTGGCCTCGTTCGCGGAGACGGCCAAGACCATCAGCGCCGGCCTGGCCGCGCTGCTTGGCCTGATCGGCGCGATATCGCTGATCGTCGGCGGCATCGGCATCATGAACATCATGCTGGTGTCGGTCACCGAGCGCACCCGCGAGATCGGCATCCGCATGGCGATCGGCGCCAAGCCGCGCGACGTGCTGCTGCAGTTCCTGACGGAGGCGGTGGTGATCTGCCTGGTGGGCGGGGTGTTCGGGATCGCGCTGGCCACGGCGGCGGCGGCCGCGATCACCTCGACCGGCAAGTTCGAGGTGTTCATCACCTTGCAGGCGGTGGTGGTGGCGTGCGGTTTTTCCAGCCTGGTGGGCGTGTTCTTCGGTTTCTACCCGGCGCGGCGGGCGTCGAAGCTGTTGCCGGTCGATTGCCTGCGCTACGAGTGAGGCGGCTTAATAGTAGAGGCTTAATAGTCGAATTTTTTGCTGCGCGCGGCGCTCTTGAAGAACAAGACGGGATCGCGCTCGTCCTCGAGCTTCTGGCGCCGCTCGCGGGCCTCCTGCGCCTGTTGCGCGCGGCGCTCGTTGTACTCGGCGATGCGCAGCCGCACCGCGAAACCTTTCTTGCTGTTTTCCAGCAGTCCCAGTTTTTGCCGCATAGCGGCCGCCCAGATGAGGAAAATGATCAGCAGGGCGAGCAGATAGCCGGACTGCCAGATGCCATAATTCTGGCTGATGATGGGAAACAGCGGCGCCGCGTCCTCCAGCCAGCCCTGGCCCAGCACGCCCAGCACGGCCGCCGACGCGCCCAGCGCCATGGTCTTGGTGATCAACCAGCGGCTGGCCTTGATGCGTTGCTCCCAGAATTCCAGCGGGGCGTCTTGCGGCGGGGTGTCTGGCGTGTCGAGGTCGGTTGTCATGGGGCGGGTTCGGGGGGAGGGTGCGGCAATGGATATTATATGACATATTTTCCCATAAGAAACTATAGTTGCAATTGATATGTGTCAATGAGGACTGCTCGGATGAAGAAAAGCTGGTTATCGGCGGCGTTGCTGGCCGTCTGCGTCGCCGCCGTGGCGGGCCCCGTCGCCGCGCCGACCGAATCGGTGGTCGGCCCGGGCTGGGCCAATAATTCGGTCAACGCCGTGGTGTTCCGCAAGAATTCGCTGGTCTCGGACCGGCGTACGCAATACGTCGGCTACTACGACGCCGAGCGCTATCTGGTGCTGGGTAAACGCCGGCTGGGCACGTCGCGCTGGACCACGCGGCGCACCCCGTATCGCGGCAACGCGGCCGACGCCCACAACGCCATCAGCCTGATGCTCGATGGCGCCGGCTATCTGCACGTGTCCTGGGACCACCACAACAACGCGTTGCGGTACGCGCGCGGCGTCAAGCCGGGATCGCTGGAACTGGGCGCCAAACAGGCCATGGTCGGCGCCGACGAGGACTCGGTGTCGTATCCCGAGTTCTACCGGCTGCCGGACGGAAACCTGCTGTTCTTCTACCGGCTGGGCGGCTCCGGCCGGGGCGACCTGGTCATCAACCGCTACGACACGGCGACGCGGCGCTGGGCGCGGCTGCACACCAACCTGATCACCGGCGAAGGCCGGCGCAACGCCTACTGGCAGGCCTTCCTCGACCACCGCGGCACCTTGCACCTGTCGTGGGTGTGGCGCGAGTCGCCGGACGTGGCCAGCAATCACGACCTGGCCTACGCGCGCTCGCGCGACGGCGGCGTGACGTGGGAAAAGTCGGACGGCCAGCCCTACGCGCTGCCGATCAGCGAGGCCAGCGCCGAGTACGCGGTGCGCATCCCGCAAAACAGCGAGTTGATCAACCAGACCTCGATGGCGGCCGACCGCGACGGCCAGCCGTATATCGCCAGCTACTGGCGCGACGCCGGCTCGGCCATTCCGCAATACCACGTCGTCTTCCAGGGCGCCGACGGCTGGACGGTGCGTTCGCTCGGGTTCCGCAAGACGGCGTTCTCGCTGAGCGGGCAGGGCACCAAGCGCATCCCGATCGCACGCCCGCAAATCATGGTCGACGCCGGCCCGGGCACGGACAAGCCGGGCGGCCTGCTGGTGTTCCGCGACGAGGAGCGTGGCAGCCGGGTGTCGGTCGCGCGCATCAGCGATTTTGTCGGCGGCAAGTGGGAGGTCAGCGATTTGACCGCCGCCTCGGTGGGCGCGTGGGAGCCGAGTTTCGATACCGAGTTGTGGCGGCGCAACGGATTGCTGAGCCTGTTCGTGCAGGACGTGCGGCAGGTCGACGGCGAGGGGCAGGCGGTGGCGCCGCCGCAACCGGTGCGGGTGCTGGACTGGCGGCCGCGCTAAAAAACGGCGTGAAACACTACGTCACAAATCGCTACCGCCGGTAGCGGGTATTTTGTTGCCGTTTGGTATTTGAATGGACTACCATTGTTTTTTTTAACTTCAAGAGTCGCCCATGAAATCCACGCTTGCCCTCGTGTTGTTGGCCATCAGCGCGGCCGTCTTCGCCCAGGACGCCGATGCCGACAAAGCGCCCGCGTTGGGCAAGGAGCGCGCCGCCGACCTGCAGGCCAACGAGCGCGTCATCAAGGCCGACACGCGCGTGAGCAAGACCGCGACCGTCACCATCAAGGGCAAGGCGGTTCCGTACAAGGTCACGGCCGGCACGCAACCGGTGTGGGACAAGGACGGCAAGGTCAGCGCGACGCTGTTCTACACCTACTACCAGCGCACCGACGTCGCCGACAAGGGCAGGCGTCCGCTGGTGCTGTCGTTTAACGGCGGCCCCGGGTCGGCCTCGGTGTGGATGCACGTCGCCTACACCGGCCCGAAAGTGCTCAACCTCGACGCCGAGGGCTATCCGACCCAGCCCTACGGCGTGCACGACAACCCGCATTCGATCCTCGACGTCGCCGACATCGTCTTCATCGATCCGG
>JBDSKP010000385.1:0-2592 GCA_039916925.1 Duganella sp. | reverse complement strand
TGGCGCTTGACGATATCCTTGAGCAGCAAAATCAGCTGGTCGATCTGCGCCTGCTTGAACGGATACCACACCCGCCCCTGCGGCGTGTCGGTGAAGCCGGGGTTGACCATCTCGATGCCGATCGACGCCGAATTGAGCTGGTTGTAGATCTTCCAGCTGCTGATGCCGGCGTGGTTGGACTGGCGCGACTCGTCGACCAGCGCGTAAAAGAAGGGCTGCTCGGTATCGGTCAGCAGGTAATGCGCGCTGACATCCTGCTGGGTCAGTATCTTGATCGAGCGCGGCAGGTCCGACACCGTGTAATGAAGGATGATGTACTTGACCCGGTCGCTCTGCCCGCGCGAGCTCAGGCTGCGGTCGATGCGCGGCTCGCTCGGCGACGGCACGGTGGCGCACCCGGCGAGCAAGGCCATCATGGTGGACAAAACGGTGAGCGGAACTATCTTCATGGGCAATCTCGGCAGCGAATCAATTCCATGAGTTTAGAGCAATACGAGCGGCCGCGTGGTGCGCCTGTGTTTCACGCTGTATCAGCGGCAGGTCGGCCGGCAGCGCCGCGCGCATCGCCTGCGCGATCAACGGATGCAAGGTGGCGGCGCGTCCGGCCAGGGCGATCGGGCGCGGACCGTAGCGGCGCACCAACGCCAGCCCGATGCGCGCCAACTCGCGCCCGGCCTGCTCGACGATGCCGCGCGCGACCGGATCGGCGTCGGCGCTGGCGGCGACGGCCAGCGCCAGCCGCCCGATCGCGCCCCTGTCCTGGCCATACATGAACTGGCGCGACAGGGCCCAGTCGCTGCCGCCGACGTGGTCGAACACGGCGCGCGCCATCGCCGAGCGCCGCCACGCGCCGGGCTCCTCGTCCTCCCGGCGCCAGATGTGGCGCATCGCCTCGCGCGCGATCCAGAAGCCGCCGCCGCCGTCGTCGAGCGTCACGCCGCGTCCGCCGGCGCGGTGGAATTCGCCGTCTGCGGCTATCCAGGCGGCGATCGAGCCGGTGCCGGCGTACACCAGATAGCCCTCGCCGGGCGCGAAGCTGTCCAGATAGGCGATTTCGATGTCGCTGCGCAGCGCGACGACGGCCGGCGGCAGCGCCAGCGCCTCGGCCAGCCAGCCGGTCAGCAAGGCGCCGTCGCCGCCGAATCCGCTGACCCCGGCGCACACGGCGTCCACCGGCCCGGCCGCCAGCACCTGGCGCGCCAACGCCAGCAACTGGCCGCGCACCGCCTCCCGTCCGGCGTCGCCGGCCAGCTGCGTGGCCGAGAATCCGGCGACGCCGCCCTCGGCGACGATGGCCCCGGCCGCGTCGGCGACCGCCCAGCGCGTGCGCGTGCCGCCGGCATCGATGCCCAGCCCCCGGACCACCGCTGGCGTAGTCGCTTTCATCGTCTAATCCACTTTGCCAAAAAGTAATAAATTGCAATAAAAGAATGTTATTTTAGCCATTTGCCCTACGCTCGCCGCTCGTTGCGATCGTCAGTACCCTTCATCCGGAGCCACCATGAAAATCACCAAGGCCGACATCGACGCCTACACGCTGGGCGTGAGCTACAGTTTCTAAGCGTTGTCTACGCGTTGCGCAGCACCTGCACCCGCTCGCTTTCATTGCCGAGCCGGTCGACCGCGCTGACCACCACCGCTTGCGCGGCCGCGCCGGCCGCGTCGTCCGCCAACAGCAGCACGGTGCGCGACGCCGGCGCCACCGCGAACCGCCATTCCGATCCATAACGGCTCCAGATGGCGTAATGCGAAATCGGTTTGCCGGCGCCGGCCGACAGCCGCAGCCCCACGCCCGACGTTTCGCGGCGGGCGCTGGCGGCCGGCGGCGCCGGCAATTCCGCGCCCAGCCATGGCGTGGCCGGCGACAGCGCCGCCGTCTGGTAGGCCTGCGCCTTGAGCTGGTCGGCGATGCCCTTGCGGTTTTCCATCAGCGCCGCGATGCTGAAATGCAGGTGCCCCCTGGCGCCGGCGCGGCTGCGCGCGACGCCGATCTGCTTGACGATCTCCTCCGGCGTGAAGGTCTTGGCGGTGTTGTCGATGCGGCTGGTGTACAGCCCCGGCCAGACGTGGCGCGCGCGCGTGTTCTGCGCCAGCCAGTAGTCGAGCAGCACGTCGAACGCCTGCGGCGCCTGCGCCACCGGCCAGTACAGCTGCGGCGCCAGGTAGTCGAGCCAGCCGTTGGCCAGCCACAGCTCGGCGTCCGCGTACAGCTTGTCGTACTGGCTGAAGCCGACGATGCCGGGCGGGCGCCGGTCCGGCCGGCCGATACCGAACGGACTGATGCCGAAGCGCACCCAGTTCTTTTCCTTGTGGATGCCCAGGTACAGCGCCTGGATCAGCGCATTGACATTCTGGCGCCGCCAGTGCGGCCGGTCCAGCGTGCCGCCGCCCAGCAGGTAGCGCTGCCACGACGGCTGGTCCGGAAATTCGAGCTCCTGTTTGCCACCCTGGCCGCCCGCGCCGCCGTCCAGCGCCACGCCCTCGGGGCCGGCGCCGTTGGGCGTGTCGATCGGATACGGATAGAAATAATCGTCGATGTGCACGCCGTCGATATCGTAGCGGCGCACCACATCGAGAATAACGTCGAGCGTG
>JBDSKP010000384.1:0-2481 GCA_039916925.1 Duganella sp. | reverse complement strand
GCGACGGCCACCACCAGCGGTTGAGCGCATCCTGCGCCATGGCTTTTTGCTCGGGCGTGCCGCGCGCCAGCGACAGCATGATGTCGTAGCCCTGGCGCGCGTGGAACGACTCCTCCTTGCACACGCGCACCATCGCCCGCGCGTACGGGCCGTACGAACAGCGGCACAGCGGGATCTGGTTGATGATGGCCGAACCGTCGACCAGCCAGCCGATGGCGCCCATGTCGGCCCATGACAAGGTCGGGTAGTTGAAGATGCTCGAGTATTTGGCTTTGCCGCTGTGCAGGGCCGCCAGCAGTTCGTCGCGCGAGACGCCCAGCGTTTCGGCGGCGCTGTACAGATAGAGGCCATGGCCCGCTTCGTCCTGGATCTTGGCCAGCAGGATCGATTTGCGCTTGAGCGTAGGCGCGCGCGTGACCCAGTTCCCCTCCGGCAGCTGGCCGACGATCTCCGAGTGCGCGTGCTGCGAGATCTGGCGGATCAGGGTTTTGCGGTAGGCGTCCGGCATCCAGTCCTTGGCCTCGATCTTGACGCCGTCGTCGATGCGGGCCTGGAACGCGCGTTCGTCGGCGGCCATGTCGTCCGCCGTGCGGACGGTGCTCAGGCCGGTCTCCACCATTTGTGCGTACATAGCCGTCTCCTCGTGTCACGCCATAATACGATACGCTATTTTATTTTGCTACTAATATTTTGAATCATATTAAAATTTAGTATCCCAAAAGAAACCGCCTGCAAATAAATGCTGCGCCCCGCTCGGGGCAAAGTAAACTATTGTTTCCATGTAAAGAGACGTCGCCTATGAATTATTCCGATTGGATCGCACAGTCCCTCGCCGGCGATCCGCCGCGCTCGAAATCGCTGGTGGTGACGATTTTCGGCGACGCCATCGTGCCGCACGGGGGAATGGTGTGGCTGGGCAGTCTGATCGAGCTGTTGGCGCCGTTCGGCGTCAACGACCGGCTGTTGCGCACGTCCGTGTTCCGGCTGGCGCAGGAGGGCTGGCTGGGCGCCCAGCGCGACGGCCGGCGCAGTTCGTACGCGATCACGCCGCACGCGATGGCGCGCTTCGTGCACGCCTACCGCCGCATCTATGCGCCGCTCGACGTGCATTGGGACGGCAGCTGGACGCTGGTGCTCAACGGCGATGGCGCGCTCAACGCGGCCGAGCGCGGCGCGGTGCGCAAGGAATTGTTGTGGGAAGGCTACAGCGTGATCGCGCCCGGCATCATGGGGCATCCGGCGGCCGACGCCGCCGTGCTCGACGAGTTGCTCAAGCGGCTGGGCGTGGCGGGGAAGTTGTTCGTGGTGCGGGCCAAGTCGGTGGAGCGGGTCGCGGGCCGGCCGTTGAGCGACCTGGTGGCCGGCGGCTGGGACGTGGACGGCGTGGCGCTCGGGTATGGCGGCTTTATCGCGCGCTTCGAGCCCCTGTTGACCGCGCTGCGGGCGCCGGACGGCGGGGCGGCGTTGACGCCGGAGCAGGCGTTTGTGATCCGTACGCTGCTGATCCACGCGTACCGGCGCGTGCAGTTGCACGATCCGCAATTACCGGTGGAGCTGTTGCCGACGCCGTGGCCGGGGGCGCTGGCCTATGAGCTGGCGCGCGGTGTCTATCAGGCGGTGTTCGCGGACGCCGAGCGCCATGTGGAGGCGGTGTTGCGGCGCGAGGACGAGGCCGCGCCGGCCGCCGAGCCGGCGTTCTTCGAGCGGTTCGGGGGATTGTCCGGAAGCTAACGCAACCACGTGCGCCAGATTTGCCGCATTTGCGCGACGTGGTCGACGATGAATTGCTCGGCCTCCCGCAGTTGCCTCTCCGACAAGCCGGTGTGCCACGCCAGCGCCACCTCGGGCTCGAGCCAGAACTTGGCCGTGCCGTCCGGGTGCGACACGTGGATGTGCATGCGTTTGTCACCACGGGCGAAAAAATAATAGCGGTAATCGTCAACCTGGAATAGCGGCGGGTTCATGGCGGGCTCCTGCGCGGCGTGGCGGTCACCTCAACTTAGCAAACCCGCCGCCGGCCGGCTTGCGCTGGCGCAGGGCGCCCGGCCGCCGCGCGAGCCTGTATGATGTCGGCACTGCGCCAAAAGTGCAAAAATCCTCTTTACACTGAATCCACCAGGACTTTCGCAATGTCTATCAAAATCAGCCAGCAATTCGACGCCGGCGCCATCGAAGTCGTGCGTGCCGACGACCCGGCCGCCATCGACCTCAACATCCGCAAGGATTCCCACGCCGACATCACGCAGTGGTTTTATTTCCGCGTCCAGGGCGCCGCGGCGACGCCGTTGAACCTGCGTTTCCTCAACGCCGGCGCGGCCGCCTACCCGGACGGCTGGAAGGATTACCAGGCCGTCGCCAGCTACGACCGCGACAGCTGGTTCCGCGTGCCGACCACCTATGACGGCCAGGTCATGACGATCAGCCACACGCCTGAATACGACAGCGTCTACTACGCCTACTTCGAGCCGTACTCGTGGGAAC
>JBDSKP010000383.1:0-4203 GCA_039916925.1 Duganella sp. | reverse complement strand
GCGCGGTAGTTGGACTTCGATATTGCCGGCAGGTATTTCTGGGTCGGGATTTCTGTTGCAATCATAAACTGTTTCCTATGTTGGGTAATGAGGCAATCGGCCTCATCCCAACAGGAGCAGCATCATGACTCAAGCCATCCCCCCGTTGCGCCAACGCATGATCGACGACATGCGGCTACGCAAGCTCGCACCCAAGACCCAATCTGCATACCTGCTGCACGTGCGGCGTCTGGCCGCCTTCCTAGGCCGCTCGCCCGATACCGCCACGAGCGAGGATCTGCGGTTATTCCAGTTGCATTTGCTCGAACAAGGCTGCACGTCAACCACCTTGAACGTGACGATCACTGGACTGAAATTTTTCTTTGAGGTCACCGCCCGCCGCCCCGAACTGATGGCGCGGGTGCATCCGGTGCCGGTTCCCCGCAAACTCCCCCAAGTGCTCAGCCGGGACGAAGCCGCGCGCCTGATCGCCTCGGCGTGCAGTCCCAAGTACCGGGCGGCGTTGTCGGTCGCCTACGGCGCCGGCTTACGCGCGAGCGAAGTGGTCGGGCTCAAGGTGACTGATGTCGACAGCGGGCGCATGGTCTTGCGTGTGGAACAAGGCAAAGGACACAAGGACCGCTACGCCATGCTGTCCCCAGCGCTGCTGGACTGCCTGCGCGGCTGGTGGAGGACGGCGCGCGCCGAAGGCAAGATCCTGCATGGGGGATGGCTGTTTCCCGGACAAAACCCCATCTATCCGCTCAGCACCCGGCAACTGAACCGCGCCATCCACGCCGCCGCCGAGCTGGCGCGGATCGACAAGCGCGTCTCGATGCACACGCTGCGCCACAGCTTCGCCACCCATCTGTTGGAGCAGAAGGTCGACATCCGGGTGATCCAGATCCTGCTCGGCCACAAACGACTCGACACGACCGCGCTGTACGCCCAGGTCGCCACCGATCTGCTGCGCGAGGTGATCAGTCCGCTCGATACCCTGCAGCCGGCGTAGGGGGGCGCTATGGAGCGCCCCGGCCTGGAGGTCGCGGACATCTTCCGCTCCCACGGCGAGGCCTGGCGGCAGGCGCAGCGTGGCCATCTGAGCCTGGGCCAGTTGAAGGTTATGTCGGCCATCGAGCAGTGCCGCAGCGCGGCACTGGGAGGCCATGCGCTGCGCTGCGACGCCTGCGAACGCGTCGACATCGCCTACAACTCCTGCCGCAACCGGCACTGTCCGAAGTGCCAGGCCAACGCCGCGCGCCGCTGGTTGGAAGCGCGCCGCAGCGAACTGCTGCCGGTCGAGTACTACCATGTTGTCTTCACCCTGCCGGCGCCGGTCGCCGCGCTCGCCTGGTACAACAAAGCGCTGGTTTACCGCCTGCTGTTCGAGGCGGCGGCGCAGACGCTATGCACCATCGCCGCCGATCCGAAGCATCTGGGCGCGCGCATCGGTGCCACGCTGGTACTGCACACCTGGGGATCGGCGTTGACCCATCATCCCCATGTGCACGGGATCGTCCCCGGCGGCGGTCTCTCAGCGGACGGCGCCCGCTGGGTCACCTGCAGGCGGGGATTCTTCCTGCCGGTGCGCGTGCTCTCGCGTTTGTTCCGGCGGCGTTTTCTTGACGCATTGGGCGCGGCCCACCGTACCGGCCAGTTGCGCCTTCTCGGCGAGTTCGCCGCGCTGGCCGAAGTACATGCGTTCGTGCGCTGGATGGTGCCGCTGCGGCGTTGCGAGTGGGTGGTCTACGCCAAACGCCCGTTCGCCGGGCCCGAGGCGGTGCTGGCTTACCTGTCGCGCTACACGCATCGGGTCGCCATATCGAACCAGCGCCTGGTGGCCATGGACGAGCACGGCGTGACGTTTCGTTGGAAGGACTACCGAGACAAGGGCACGCTGCACAAGACCATGACGCTCGGCGTAGGCGAATTCATGCGCCGCTTCCTGCTGCACGTCCTGCCCACAGGCTTCCACCGGATTCGGCATTACGGGATCTTCGCCAACGCCACACGCAAGGCTAATCTGACGCTGGCGCGCGCACTGCTGCATGTGCCGGCGCCCATCACCGAGCCGCAGACTATCGAACGGATGACGCCAACGTTTACCTGTCGGCACTGCGGCGCGCCAATGGCGATCACCGCCATATTCTTGCCAGCCTATCCGGTTCATGCACCCCCACGACACCAGGGCGCTCCACCATGAATGCTCTCTACCCTATTTGCCCGCACAAGCGGCACTTAGACCGTTGGTTAAGGCCGATGCGGGGACGCATTGCCTTTCGCTGCACGACGGCTCGATTGACAGCGACCGACCATAACCAAGGCGCACATCTCACGATCAATATAAGCTTCTTGGGCAGCGCAAATACCAAACCGACCGACTCGATCGACACTGATCTTGGCACCGGCACCATTCAAATCGCCATAGCCGGTGGCAAAGGCTGACGGCAACAATACCTCCCGCGGTTTCCTCCTTCGCGGCTTGTCCAACGCCGGCCGGGAGCGCTTGCGAGCATCAGTTTGGGCCCGTGGCGGCGGCCGGCATCGTACAACCCTTAGCGAGAGCAGACGTTACAATATCTAATCGAAGCCTTCGCGGAGCTGAGAAACGCTGTTAAATAACTTCAACGGAGGAAGGACAGATGTACCCTTGCTCAAATGTCAGACCCGGCCCACGTGCCTATTTTGCTATGGATATCGCCACCGGTCGTCTTTAGCAAGGTAGGGAAAACAAGTGACGCAGGCGCGGCATGCTTGCTCAACACCGTTCGCAGAATTTCTTGGTGCAGATCTTCTGCCACCAGCAGGGTGGCGTCACAGGTGGGGCCAAGCCTGACATTCGGGCACAACCTCATCTGTTGTCAACGAATTAGTGCCTATTAAGGCAAGCAGCGCCTCCCCAGCCGCAGCGCGCGATGATACCGGCGACAACGAGGACGGCTGGCGCCAGCAGGCAGATGGCCAACGTGCTGGCGATCGCGATCGGCGCCAGCGCGTATGCCAGCGTATATCCCAGGCCGCCCAGCACCAGTGCCCAGCCGCCGAGTCGACGAACAGTTTGCTCGCGTCCCGGATCGCAGGACAGACGCTCTAGCGGGATCAACTTATTGGGGATCACGTTCGCGGAAAGGAGCACCAATGAGCCCATCAGCATGCCCATCAGTCGCACGACCATGTCGGCGCTGACAACATGATGCTGCCGCAGTTCACTGAGCACCACTGCGGCCGACAGGTAGACCGCAGCGATCAACAATGCGCGGCGAATCGGATGGTTCATGATCATGATTTCCCCTTTGTCCGCCGGTTGGCGGTGATGGCCGGCTTTTCGGGCGTCACCTGTAAGCCGAACATCTGTGCAAAACCCATGAGCGCCTCTTCGAGTACCGACATCTTCAGTCGGTACATGATTGTGCGCCCGCTCTTTTCTGCCTCGATCAGGTCTGCGGCCACCAACACGGCGAAGTGCGCCGACATGGTCGGCTTCGACACGTCGAAGGCATCGGCCAGGGCGCCCGCCCCCATTGGCCCAGCCCGCAGCATCTGCAGGACTTGGCGACGCGTGGGATCGGCGAGGGCTTTGAAGATCGAAGACATGATTGATGATTAGCTAAACATCGAACAATGTTAAGCACTTTCCACTTTAGGCGAGAGCAGACGTCCCATACCGCCGGCCTCGCATCGCATGCCATCGGCGATTACCTGTTCACGGTATCGGCGCCGAAATCAATGACAACCCTGCCCATTGGATACTCGGCTGTCCGCGTCGTCCATTGCTGGTTCCCTGTTTGGACACGGTAGCTGTCGAACACGTGAGGCAACCCTTCACTTGCCATCGCGTCCGCTTTATCGGTCACCTGGAAATGCAGGTGCGGCCAGCGCGCGTCGCCGGAATTGCCGATACGCCCTACCGGCTGACCACGCCGGACGCGGTCGCCGGCCTTGACCGCGACGCTGCCGGGCTGCAAATGAAAATATGCGGCGAACTGTCCGCCCCCAACGTCGATGATGACTTGGTTGCCACCAATGGTGTCCAACGTTACAGGTCTCGCCGGATCGAATCCGGCTTCGGTTTTCGGAATATTGTCTGGAAAGCCGTCGCGCGCTTCGACCACCGTGCCATCCGCGACGGCCAGCACCTTCTGGCCATAGGCGTAATAGGCATGTACGTCGCGTGGATCGCCAGCATAAGTTTTTCCCTCGTCGTCATACTTTTTCCAGTCGATC
>JBDSKP010000382.1:0-3384 GCA_039916925.1 Duganella sp. | reverse complement strand
GCCAGCGCAGAAAACCCTTTCCAGGATTCCAGCCGTGGCAGATCAGATTATCGCGCCCGCGCATCCATTGCCAATCGACACGGCGATACAGCATGTCGGCCAGCGCGCGGATCTCGTTCTCGTCGGGCGTATCTTCGGTGAAATATTCGGCCGAGGTCAGCATGCCGGCGATCAACAGCGCCGTGTCGATGCTCGACAGCTCGCACTCCCGCGCGCGCGCGCCGCTGTTCATGTCGAGGAAGTGATAGTAGAAACCCTTATAGCCGGTCGCGCGCGGCGATTCGCTCTGTTCGCTGTTGGCGAAAAACCGCAAGGTGGTCAGGGTGCGGACCACGGCGTCGGCGCGCGCCATGAAGCCCTGCTCGACGCCGATCGGGTAGACGGTCAGCGCCATGCCGACGGCGGCGATGCTGGCCGGCCATACTTCGGCGGTTTTATCGCGGATCAGGCCATTGGCGGGATTGACTTCGTTGACGAAGTAGTCGAACGAGTCCTTCTGCAACTTGTTCAACAAGGTCAGCGTGGCGGTGTCGATGGTCGCAGGCGGGCGCTGGACGCGCGGCATGGTGGTCATAAAGGTCCGAACATTCTAAAAAGGCCATCCTGTCACAGCAGTAAGCTTGCAGTATGTACCAGAACGCACGGAGCTATGACAATTCCGCGTCAGGCTGTTGCGACGGGTGCGCCTGTTGGAACGCCGGCAGCGCCGCGCAGGCGGTGTTGATCCGCATGACGGTCGGATAAGGCGTCGTGTCCAGCTCGAATCGCTGCGCGTTGAACACATGCGGCGCCAGGCAGCAATCGGCTATCGTGGGCGTATCGCCATGCGAATAGATACCGGTGCGCGCATCGCCGGCCAGCAGCGATTCCAGCGTCGCCAAACCGCTGCGCAACCAATGCCGATGCCACTCCAGCTTGACCTCCTCGGTCTGGCCCATCTCGCCCTTGATGTACTTCAGCACGCGCAGGTTGCCCAGCGGGTGCGTATCGGCCACCACCGTCAACGCCAGCGCGCGCGCGCGGGCGCGCCCCGCCGCATCGGCCGGCAGCAACGGCGTTTGCGGACGCGTATCCTCAAGATACTCGAGTATCGCCAGCGACTGGCCGATGACGGTGCCGTCGTCATCCTCCAGGGTCGGCAGCAACCTGGAAGGATTGATCGCGCGATAAGCGTCGGCCAGTTGCTCGCCGCCGTCGCGCAGCAGGTGCACCGGCTGCGCTTCGTAGGCCAGTCCCTTGAGATTGAGCGCGATCCGCACGCGATAGGCGGCGGAGCTGCGGAAATAGGTGTAAAGCTTCATCGCTGGCGCTCCCCATAATGCGCGACGGTCTGCTCGATCGTGCCGAAGATGCTGGCGCCCTGCGCGTCCCGCATCTCGATGCGCACACTGTCGCCGAATTTCAGATAGCCGGTTTGCGGCTTGCCGGTCTCGATGGTCTCGTACATGCGCACTTCGGCCAGGCAGCAATAGCCCACGCCGCCGTTGTCGATGCTCGAACCATTGAGGCCGCCCTGCTTGTTGGAGACAGTGCCCGAGCCGATGATGGTGCCGGCCGCCAGCTCGCGCGTGGCGGCGGCGTGGGCGACCAGCCGCGCGAAGTTGAAGGTCATGTCCTCGCCCGCATTCGGTTTGCCGAACGGCTTGCCGTTGATATCGACCAGCAGCGGCAAATGCAGCTTGGTGTCGGTCCAGTCGAGGCCCAGTTCATCCGGCGTGACCGCCACCGGCGAGAACGCGCTGGCCGCCTTGGACTGGAAGAAGCCGAAGCCCTTGGCCAGTTCGTTCGGGATCAGGTTGCGCAGCGAGACGTCGTTGACCAGCATAACCAGCCGGATCGCCTGGCCGGCATCGGCCACGCTCGCGCCCATCGGCACGTCGCCGGTGACGACGGCCACTTCTGCCTCCAGGTCGATGCCCCACTCCTCCGACAACGCGTAGATCGGATCGCGCGGGCCGATGAAACTGTCCGAGCCGCCCTGGTACATCAGCGGGTCGGTGTAGAACGAGGCCGGCACCTCGGCGTTGCGCGCCTTGCGCACCAGCTCGACGTGGTTGATGTAGGCCGAACCGTCCGCCCATTGGTAGGCGCGCGGCAGCGGCGAATGGCAGGCTTGCTGCTCGAACGGCTTGGCGTCGACGGCGTCGCCCGCGTTGAGCAGCACGTACACCGCTTGCAGCCGGTCCGCGACCAAGTCCCAATGATCCAGCGCGTGCTGCAAGGTGGCGGCGATTTTCGGCACCGGCTGGCACCGCGACAGGTCGCGGCTGACCACCACCAGGCGGCCATCGCGGCTACCGTCCTTCAGGGTCGCGAGCTTCATGCCTGGTCTCCCGGGGACGTTGCGGTTTCCGTGGCGCCGTGGCATCGGTGCGCGGCGTAGTGTATTTGTTTGATTTTCATAGTTGCCTCCAATTTCAGTCTTTCGACATTAGATGCGAATCTCAGATATCATACAAACAGTATTTTTCAAGCTATTTATCAGGTTTTCAAATGAATCCAAGCTTGCGGCAAATGCGCGCGCTGGTCGCGCTCGCCAAAACCGGCAGTTTCACGCTGGCGGCCGACCATCTCAACCTTACCCAATCGGCGCTCAGCGGCCAGATCAAGGAGCTCGAACAGATGCTCGGCGTGCGTGTCGTCGAGCGTACCACGCGCAAGACGCAGCTGTCGGAGCTGGGACGCGAACTGACGCCGTTGTTCGAAAAGATGCTGCAGGATTTGGACCGCGCGATGGCCGACATCGCCAGCCGCAAGGCGCTCAAGCAGGGCATCGTGCGCATCGCCGCGCCACAGATGCTGTCGTGCACCTTGCTGCCCGAGGCCATCGCCGCCTATGCCGCGCGCCATCCGGACATCCAGGTGCGCCTGGCCGACAGCCCGGTCGAGCAGGTGTCGGCGCGCGTGTTCAGCGGCGAGGCCGACTTCGGCATCGGCCCGGAGCGCGACGCCACCGCCGAGATCGAAGCGCAACCGCTGTTCGAGATGCCGTTCGTGGTGGTGTTTCCGGCCGGGCACGCGCTGGAGTCGCGCGCGCGCATCACGTGGGCCGACATCAACGATTTCCCGTTCATTTCGTTGCAGGGCCAGTTCACCGAGCGGCTGCTGCGCGATATGCATGTGTCCCTGTCGCTCACCCCCTACAACGAGGTGACCTTCATGACCACCGCGCTGGCGATGGTGCACGCGGGATTGGGTATCACGGTCTGCCTGCCGTACGCGGAAAAAATGGTGCGGCTGTACGGTCTGCGGATGCGCCCGCTGGTAGATCCCGAGCTCACGCGTCGTTTTTTTGTCTACACGCGCAACGCGCGGGCGCTGTCGCCGGCGGCAGAAAGCTTCGTCGGGTTCCTGCGGGAATACGCCGCGGCGGACCAATGGAAC
>JBDSKP010000381.1:0-8639 GCA_039916925.1 Duganella sp. | reverse complement strand
GTTCGAGCTGGGCCTGCTGGTGGCGCCGCTGTTCGTACGCATCTCGACGGCGCCGGAAGAGACGCAATCCTGATCAGCCCGGCAGCCTTGCCAACATCACGCCGACCAGTCCGAGCGTGACGACCTGTCCCGCCAGCGCGATGCCGAGCAGCCAGCGTAGCGGGCGCAGTTTGGACTCGAAATGGGCGTCGATATACGCGTACAGCTCGGTCTTGAACTCTTCGAATCGCGCTTCAAGCTGCGCGAATCGCGCTTCAAGCTGAGCAAGTCGTGCTTCAAGCTGCCCGAATTGTGTTTCAAGCTGCCCGAATTGTGCTTCAAGCTGCCCGAATCGTGCTTCAAGCTGCCCGAATCGTGCCTCAAGCCATTCGAATCGCGCATCGAATTCCATTTTGAAAAGATCGAATCGCGCATCGATCTCTCTTTTGAAAAGGTCAAATCGTGCATCGATTTCAACGTTCAACCGGTCGAATCGTGCATCGATTTCAACGTTCAGCCGGTCGAATCGCGCATCGATTTCGACCTTCAGCAGGTCGATGCGCGCATACACCTCGCTCTTCAGCAAATCCATTCTGGCCAGGAGCTCGCTTCTCACCAGCACCAGTTCGGCCGGCGTGACGCTCGCCGTCGCCAGCGCGTCGCTGAGCGCCTGCGCATGGGCATCGGCCTGGTCGGCCGGGATTCCGGCTTCCGCCAACCTTTTGGCGTACTCAAGGGTATCGAATTTGATCGGCATGGTCATGATCACTCCCGGATTTCATCGTAGCAGAACCGGCCCGGAATGGGCTAAGCGACCATCGTATCGAATCGGCGGCTGAGGCCTTTGCGCGCTCGCAAGCACGGGGCGCCAACGTCTCCGTCGGCGCCCCGCCCGATCAATCAATACCTACGAGCTACTTCGTCATCAAGCCCTTGATCACGCGCACCGGCGCGCTGCCGTAGCTGAGGAATTGCTCGTGGAATTCCTTCAGGTCGAACTTGTCGCCCAGCGCCTTCTTACGCTCCTCGCGCAACTCCATGATCTCGCTGTAGCCGCTGAAATAGCTGGTCAGCTGCACCGACGACACCTGCACCCGGTGCCACTTCTCGACCGCCTCGCTGCGCGTCTGGAAGGCTTGGCGCGTCAGCAGATCGAGCGCCTGTTCCTCCGTCATGCCCAGCACGTGCACGCTGTAGTCGAGGATGGTGTTGGTCACGCTGCGCAGGTTCCACTTCGAATACATCAGCCACATCTCCGGCGCGTTGTCGCCGTAGCCGGACTCCAGCATCATGCGCTCGCCGTAGACCGCCCAGCCCTCCACCATCGCGCCATTGCCGAAGATCGACTTGACGATCGACGGCGACTTGTTGGCGTACACCAGCTGCGCGTAATGGCCCGGGATCGCCTCGTGGATATTGAGGATCTGCAGTATCCAGTGGTTGTACTCGCGCAGGCTGCTCTCGGCCGCCTCCGCCGTCGCGCCGTCGAGCGGCGTGACGTTGTAGTAGGTGCGGTCCTGCGGCCGGTACGGTCCCGGCGCGTCGATGCTGGCGCCGGCCACGCCCGCCTGATAGGCCGGCGTCGCGCGCACTTCCAGCGGCTTGTTGCGGTCCAGGGTCAGCAGGTTCTTGCTGATCACCCAGTCCTGCAGCACCGGGATCTGGCGCTTGATCTCGTTGACGAAATCCTCGCGCCGCACGTGATTGACCGACAGCTTGTCGATCATCATGCCGATCTTGGCGTAGCGGTCGGCCGGTTTGGCCACGCCCGCCATGTACTTGTCCCACATCTCGTCGGACAGCCGCTCCATATTGGCCAGCAGCTCTTCGCGCGCGGCCAGCGCTTTCTGATAGGTCTGCTCGGCGGTGCTGCCGGACTGGATATCGTGGGCGAACTTTTGCTCATACATGGCCTTGCCGATGCGGAAGGTGCGGCGGCCCCTGGTGTCCATCAGCTTGTCCATCTCGGTCAGGAAGGCCACATAGCGGTCGACCGCCGTCAGCGCCGCGTTGACGCGCTGCGTGAACTGCTGCTTCTCGATCGGCGTCAGGATCGACGCCTGCGCCGCCTTGTCGATCTCGGTCAGCACGGTCTGCACGCCGGGCGCCTGCTTGATCGCCAGGCGCGTGTGTTCGCGGGTCGGATTGACGATGTTGTTGCGCGCCGCCTCGTAGTAGGCCGGGATGCCGGCGATACGCTTGAGCAAGGTGCGCAGGCGCTGCGGCTGGGCCGCGTACTCGGTGGTCAGGATCAGGTCGAGCGGACCGGCGACGTTGTAGCTGGCCGGGTTCCACTCGAATTCGCGCAGGGTCGTCAGGCGGAAGCGGTCGGCATCGAGCTTGTTGATCAGCAGCGCCAGATCGGTGCGCTGCTTGGGCGACAGCTGGGCGGCGTTGACCTTGCCGAAGCGCTGCTTCCAGTCGTCGATGAAGGCCAGTTCCCTGGTTTGCGTGGCCGGGTCCGGAATGGTCAGCGTGGCGGCGGTGTCGTATTTGCCGGCGTAGATCGCGCTTTCCGAATCGATGCGCCACAGCGCGTTGAGGAACTGGTTGCTGAGGGTGTCGAACGAGCGGTCCTGGCGCCGCTCGGACACGGCCGCGACGGCGGGCCGGGCGGCGACCACCGCCGTGGCCGCCGTGGCCGCGACGGCGGCCTTGCCTTTGCCGCCGTGCTTGCCGCCTTTTTGGCTCGTCTTGCTGTTCTTGCCGGTGTGGGCGCTGTTGGCGCCTTTGGTTTTAGTGTTGGTGCTGGCGGCCTTCTTCGTGGTCGCCGCGCCGGCCGGGGCGAAGGCGATCGCCGCCATCACCACAGCCAGTGCAATTTTTGTCTTGATCATCATCTGCAGCCTTGTGTTGATTTTGACAAGGCGCGCGTGTCCACGTCACGCTGCGGCAAGCGGGCCGAGTCGAAGCGTTGGAGATTATCACTAATCGGCCCGCTTGAGAGCGTTCGATACAAGACAAACCATGCTCGTGTCGTCGGGCGAGACGCTGCTGACGTCGCGGTTCATGACTTCTGCAATGGTTTTCATCATGGTTCCCCTTACAAGAGGTGGCGCCGGACGGCGCCATGCGAGTAAGACGGGGCCCGCGCGGCACAGTTCACGGCGCGCCGCGCGCGATGTATCGGCACGTCATATCGGCCCGCTATTTCCTCAACCCTTCCTGCAGCATGCCGAGCATCTCGCCGGCCGACATGCGGCCCGAGACATCGCTGCCCTCGAGCAGGCTGTCGGCCAGGTCGCGCTTGTGCTGGTGCAGGTCGACGATGCCTTCCTCGATCGTGTGGCGCGCCACCAGCCGGTAGATGGTCACCGGGCGCAGCTGGCCCATGCGGTGCGCGCGGTCCGAGGCCTGGTCCTCCACCGCCGGGTTCCACCACGGGTCCATGTGGATCACGTAGTCGGCGGCGGTCAGGTTGATGCCGACCCCGCCCGCCTTCAGGCTGATCAGGAAGACGTCGCCGACGCCGGCCTGGAAGGCGTCCACGCGCTTCTTGCGGTCGGCCATCGAGGTCGAGCCGTCGAGGTACTGGTAGTTGATGTCGTTGGCGTCCAGGTGCGCGCGGATCAGCGACAGATGGTCGACGAACTGGCTGAACACCAGCACCTTGTGGCGGTTCTCCAGCAATCCCTCGAGCAGGTGCGCGAACGCCGCCAGCTTGCTGCTGGCCAGGCCCAGCTCCGGCGCGATCAGGTTCGGATTGCAGCAGGCGCGCCGCAGCCGCATGATCTCGGCCAGGATCTGGATCGACTTCTTCTCGGCCGGGCCTTCGACGGCGGCCAGGTTTTCCAGCGCGGCGCGGCGCAGCGATTCGTACAGCGCCGTCTCCTCCTTCGACAGGTCGACCTCCAAGGTGATCTCGGTGCGCGACGGCAGCTCGGTCAGCACCTGCGCCTTGGTCCGGCGCAGCATGAACGGCTGGATCAGGCGCCGCAGGCGGTTGCGCGCGCCCAGTTCGGCGCGGTGGTCCTGAGGCTTCTCGATCGGCGCGGCGAAGCGCAGATTGAACTGCTCGATGCTGCCCAGCAGGCCCGGATTGATGAAGCGGAACAGGTTCCACAACTCGCCCAGATGGTTTTCCAGCGGCGTACCGGTGGCGATCATGCGGAAGTTGCCTTTGAGCGCCATCACGGCCTGCGAACGCTTGGTGGCGCCGTTCTTGATCGCCTGCGCTTCGTCGAGCACGATGGTGTTCCACTCGACGCCGGCGAACAGCGCCGATTCCAGCTGCAGCAGGCCGTAGCTGGCCACCACCACGTCGTAGGGCTGCAGCGTGGTCATGGTCTCGGCGCGGTCGCCGGCGCCGAACAGCTTGACGTTGAGCGTAGGCGCGAAGCGGGCCGCCTCGCTGATCCAGTTCATGCACACCGACGTCGGCGCGATCACCAACGTCGGCCCTTGCGGCGCGCGCGACAGGATCAGCGCGATCGCCTGCAAGGTTTTGCCCAGGCCCATGTCGTCGGCCAGGCAGGCGCCCACGCCCCAGTGAGCGAGGCGCGCCAACCAGTTGAAGCCTTCGAGCTGGTAGTCGCGCAACTCGGCCTGCAAGGTGCTCGGCAGTTGCGGCTCGAACGCGGCCTGCGACGCCATGCGCCGCAGGTGCTCCCGCCAGAGTTTGTCCGCCTTCAGGCCGCCGACGTCGTCGGCCAGCTCCTCGAGCGCGAACGCGGCCAGCGGATGCAGGCGCACGCCGTCGGCGGTCAGCTCGCCGTAGGCCGACACCTCGCGCAGCCGGCGGTGCAGTTCCTCGGTCAGCGCCAGGTAGCGGTTCTCGCCCAGTTCGACGAAGCGGCTCTGGTTCTTTTGCATCAGCTCGAGCAGGGTGCGCAGGTCCATCACCTTGTCCTCGTCGATCTGCACCTCGCCGCTGGCCGCGAACCAGTCCTTGTTGCTCTTGATGGACAGGCGCACCTGCTTGGTCTCGACCTTGGCGGTGACGCGGAATTTCTCGCCCTCGGGCCAGGCGATGACGATGCTGCCGGCCTTCAGTTCCTGCAGCTCGACCAGCAGCTGCAGGCACAGCGCCGGTTGGCCCAGCAGCCACTCGCCGTGGTCCTGCTCGGCCGACTCCAGCACCGGGCATTTGGCGATCAGTTCGCGCTCGGCGTCGCGCTCGTCGATCAGCTGGCGGCGCGCCTGCACCGGCTTGCCGCCGGCGTCGACGATCACGCTGTCGGCGCCGGCGCCCGGCGCGTAGTAGGCGCCGTTGGCCAGCGGCCGCACCAGGATCTGCATCTTCAGGCCGTGCTGGTACGGCAGCAGGTGCACGTGCAGGCGCGTGTCGGCCTCCACCTGCTGCATGTCCGGCGCGGCGCCGCCGATCTCCGACTGCACCGTCACCAGCGACGAGATGGAGCTGATCGCGTGCAGCACCTGCTGCTCGGCGTGCGCCGGCACCGTCAGGCTGTCGCCGACGATGGCGGCGATGCGCCGGTGCTCGTCGAGGATGTTGACCACGCGCAGGCGGGTCGGCGTCTCCTTGCTGACGATGACGAAGGAATTGTCGTCCGGGATGCGCGGCTGCAGGCGGATCTCCAGATGGCCCGGGCCTTTCTTGATCAGCAGTTCCGGCTCGCCGGCCAGCATCTCCACGCGCGTGTCGGGCGCGTCGGCCCAGAACAGCAGCGGGTGGCCGATCAGCGACACGGCGGCGCGCTGCGGATCGATCTCGTAGGCCAGGCCGCTGGAATGGTAGCTGCGGTGCGCCACCGAGATCGCCTCCGATACGCGGATGTCCTGCGGCGTCAGGAAGTCGAACTGCTCGGGCTCGAAGCGCAGGCGTTTGAGGCCCACGGCGCGGCCCTTGCTCCACAGGCCGCGCGCGTCGCGCTTTTGCTCCACCGGCGCGACGTCGGTCAGGCCGTGGCGGTTGTCGTAGGTCAGCTGCCAGACCAGGCGCGTGGCGCCGGCCGCGTCGGGCGTCGCCGGCTGCTGCAGGTTGATCAGCGCCGACAACTGGCGCTGCCAGGCTTCCTGGCGCTCGAACCACACCGTCAAATCGGGGATGCCGAGGCGTGTGCGCAGGGCGTTGGCGTGGCGCTGCTGGTCGACGTCGCCCAGGTGGCCGAGCAGGGCGGCCGCTTGCGCCGCGATGAACAGGTAGCCGGCGCGTTCGGCGTTCTCGAACAGCTCCTGCAATTCCAGGCGCCGCTCGGCCAGCTGCGGCAGCGACAGCCAGAAATACAGCAGGCACTGGAACAACTGCGTCTGCGGGCCGAGCTCCCACGGCAGCGCGGAGACGACATCGGTTTGCATGGTGCCGGCGCGGATCTGGCGCAGCATGTCGATCTGCTGGTGGATGGCGGCGTCGTAGTTTGGCGGCAGACGTACCGCGATGTCGAGGTAGGCGTCCGCCGCTTTTTGCTGTTTGGGGTCCTCGCTGCGCAGCATCGACAGCAGGTACAGATAGGCGCCGATGCCGGCGAACAGGTGCTTGCGCTTGCCGGTTTCGCGCCGCAGCAGCTTGAGCGCCGCCTCGTAGCCGGCCAGTGCCGCGCCGGTGGCGCCGCGCAGCAGCACGATGGTGCTGGCCAGGAACTGGCTCTGCGGACCGCCCGTGCGCTCCAGATAGCGCTTGGCGTCGTCCAGGCGGCCGCACAGGATGGCGTCCTCCGCCAGCGCCAGGCGCAGCTCGGGGTTGACGTCGTCCTTGGCGGCCAGGCGGCGCTGCAGGTGCTGCTCGCAGAATTCGCGGATCGTCGATACCGTCGGCAGTTCGCGCTTGGCGTTTTGCAGCAGCACCGCCAGCACGTCGTCCTGCAGCAGCGGATGGACGCGCGCCAGCATGCCCGGCTCGAACGGGCGGCCGAAGATGTCGATGATGGGATGCAGCTGCGCCGCCTCGTAGCTGCCGAGGCAGAAGGCCAGGATCGGCTGGATCTGCTGCGGCGCCTGGCCGCGCAGAAGGCCCATGCGCAGGCGCGCCATGCCGGCGCGATAGCTGCGCGGCTCGACGCTGTTCCAGGTTTGGCGCATCGGCACCAGCTCGTCGTAGGCGTCGCACAGGTCGTCCAGCGCGTGGGTGCCGATCGAGGCGCGCATGGCCGGCCAGCGCAGCTTGGGGTTGCAGATGAAGCCGCGCCCGGTGACGGCGCTGATGAAGGCCAGCCGTTCCAGCTTGCGCATCGATTCGTCCAGCGTGCCGACGGTGTAGCGGTGGCCGTCCTTGTCCTCGATGCGCGCCTTGTTCAGATGATCGAGGATGGCGGTGCGTCCGACCGGCTCGCCGATCAGGGCGAGCAGCGCCAATATCATCTTTTCATTGAATTCAAGCGCCTCGAATTCGGCAAGCAGCTTCGGGGCGGCCATGCGTGGATCAGTCTTTCAGGTTATCGATGTGGACCGGCGCTGCCGCCGATGGATCGTGCGGGCCGGGGTTCAATTTTAGTACGCGCTGATAGAAGTACAGCTCCGCCTCCAGCGTGCGCACGATGTTTTCGCCCTTGCGGAAGCCGTGGCCCTCGCCCTCCAGCGGCACATAGGCCACCGGCACGCCGCGCGCCTTGAGCGCATCGACCATCATCTCCGATTGCTGCGGCGGCACGACCTTGTCGTCCAGCCCTTGGAAGAAGATCATCGGGCGCGCCAGCTTGTCGGTGTGGTTGATCGGCGAGCGTTCCTTGTACAGCGCTTGCGCCTGCGGCTGCGGCGCGATCAGGTAGGCGGTGTAGCGCGATTCGAATTTGTGCGAGTCGTCGTCCAGCCCTTGCAGATCGGAGACGCCGTAATAGCTGGCGCCGACCTTGAAGACATCGTGGAAGGTCAGCGCGCACAGGGTTGTCAGGCCGCCGGCGCTGCCGCCGCGGATGATCAGGCGGTCGTTGTCGGCCAGGCCGCGCTCGACCAGCGCCCGGGCGCCCGCCACGCAGTCCTCGACGTCGACGATGCCCCACTGGCCCTTGAGCAGGTCGCGGTAGGCGCGGCCGAAACCGGTGCTGCCGCCGTAGTTCACGTCGAGCACGCCGAAGCCGCGGCTGGTCCAGTACTGGGTCGCCAGCTTGAGCGTGTTGACCGTCATGCCGGTCGGGCCGCCGTGGCTGATGACGATCACCGGCGGCTTGGTGCCTTCCGGCGCGCGCACGTCGCGGTTGCGCGGCGGGTAGAAGAACGCGTGCGCGGTGCGGCCGTTGGCGCTCGGGTAGCTGATGCTGGCCGGGATGGACAGGTTGTCCTCGTCCGGCAGGTCGGCGATCGATTGCGCCAGGATTTCCACGCCCTCCTCGGTGAAGTCGATGCGCGCCAGTTCCAGCGGAATCGACGGGCCGCCCGCCAGCATCGCGATATAGCCGGGCGCCACGCGCAGTTCGCGGATCTCCTCGTACGGGTTGGCGATCGCTTCGAGCTTGCCGCTGGCCGGCAACAGGCGCGCCAGCCGGCTCACGCCCTTGTCGATATAGGTGCAGATGATCTCGGAGGCCGAGCGGAAGCCGTACATCGAATTGCCGAAGGTCCAGTGCGGCGCGCCGAATTCCGCCTCCATCGGGCACAGCGCCTCGACGCTTTGGCGGTCCGTGCCCAGGCGGTACAGGTTCCACCAGCCGCTGCGGTCGGAGACGAAGTGCAGCAGGCCGTCCGGCGACCATTCCGGTTGGCAGATCGATTCGCTCGCGCCGCCGGCCACGCGCGCCGGCGCCGCCAGCGTGCCGTCGTCCTGGAAC
>JBDSKP010000380.1:0-4241 GCA_039916925.1 Duganella sp. | reverse complement strand
GGAGACAAAATGAACAAGCAAAAAAACGGCGCCAACGAGCGTCTTGCGTATCGACGGAGGCGGCCATGCTAGCAAATATGGCCGGCGTGCTGTTTGACGGCATCGCCTATGGCAGCCTCCTTTTCCTCATCAGCGTCGGCTTGTCGGTCACGATGGGGATGATGAACTTTATTAACCTGGCACACGGCGCGTTCGCGATGCTGGGCGGGTATGTCAGCGTGACGGTGCTGTCGCGCCTTGGCGTGCCGTTCCTGGCGTCGCTGCCGCTGGCGTTCATCGCGTCCGCCGTGGCGGGGCTGGTGCTGGAGCGCTTGCTGTATCGGCGCCTGTACAAGGCCAGCCACCTCGATCAGGTGCTGTTCTCCATCGGCCTGACCTTCATGTCGGTCGCCGCCGCCACCTACTTCTTCGGACCGACGCAGCAGCCGGTCACGCTGCCGGATTGGCTGCGCGGGCAGGTGTCGCTGTTCGGTCTCGACGTCGGCGCCTACCGGCTGTTCCTGATCGGCGTTGTGGTGCTGATCACCATCGCGCTTGGCCTGCTGATCGAACGCACGCGCTTCGGCGCGCAGATCCGCGCATCGGTCGACAATCAGACCGCGTCGGCGGGCCTCGGCATCAACGTCAGCCTGGTGTTCAGCCTGACCTTCGCGCTGGGCTCGGGCCTGGCGGGCCTGGGCGGCGGCCTTGGCATCGACGTGCTGGGCCTCGATCCCACCTTCCCGATCAAATACATGGTCTACTTCCTGCTGGTGGTGGCGGTGGGCGGCGCCGGCACCATCAAGGGCCCGTTGCTGGCCGCGCTGATACTGGGCGTGTTCGACGTCGCCGGCAAATACTATGTGCCCGAAGTGGGCGCCTTCGTCATCTACGCGCTGATGGTGGTGCTGCTGATCGTCTTCCCGGCTGGCCTGATGCGGAGGAAAGCATGAACGCCTTCACCGAAACCGCAGTTAAACCCGCTCCCGTCGCAAAGTCCGTCATGACGCCACTACAGAAACGCCAACTGAATCTGCCGAACGACCGCTGGAGGCCGTTGGAAATCGCCTTCTGGCTGATGCCGGTGGCCGCGTACTTTTTCTTCCCCGGCTACCTGGTGTTGATCAGCCAGATCATGATCATGGGGCTGTTCGCGCTGTCGCTGGATCTGATCCTCGGCTACGCCGGCATCGTCTCGCTGGGGCACGCCGCCTTCTTCGGGCTCGGCGCCTACACCGCCGGCCTGCTGGCGGTGCACGGCTGGGGCGAGCCGTTGAGCGGCCTGCTGGCCGGCGCGGTGGTGGCGGGCCTGTTCGGCTTCATCACCGCTTTCCTGGTGGTGCGCGGCCAGGATCTGACGCGCTTGATGGTCACCATGGGCATCTGCCTGATGCTGCATGAGGCGGCCAACAAGGCGTCCTCCATCACCGGCGGCGTCGACGGCCTGTCCGGCATGATGGACGGTAAGGTGTTCGGCGTGTTCGAGTTCGACCTGAATGGCACCGTCGCTTTCTGGTACAGCTTTGCCGTGCTGTTCATCCTGTTCGTGGTGCTGCGCCGCGTGGTCAAGTCGCCGTTCGGTCTGAGCCTGATCGGCATCCGCGAAGGCGTGCGCCGCATGCCGTCACTGGGCGTCAACGTCAATCGCCGCCTGATCGCCATCTTCACCGCCGCCGCGGCCATCGCCGGCGTGGCCGGCGCGCTGCTGGCGCAGACGACGCAGTTCGTCGGCCTCGACGCGCTCGGCTTCCCGCGCTCGGCGGAGCTGCTGATCATGCTGGTGCTGGGCGGGACCGGACGCCTGTACGGCGCATTGATCGGCGCCGCCGTGTTCATGGTGGCGCAGGACTACATCGCCGGCCTCAATCCGGCCTACTGGCAGTTCTATATCGGCCTTCTGCTGGTGCTGATCGTGCTTTTCGCGCGCGGCGGCATCCTGGGTGGACTGGAAAAGATCGCCCAGCGTTTCAAACCATCCCGTAAGGAGCAGGCATGAGCCAGGACATCACACTGCGCACCGAGGGCCTGAGCAAGCGCTGGGGCGGATTCGTCGCCAACAGCGATGTCACGCTGACCTTCGAACCCGGCGCGCGCCACGCGCTGATCGGCCCTAACGGCGCCGGAAAAACCACGTTTATCAACCTGCTGACCGGCGGCTTCATGCCCAGCAGCGGCAAGGTCTATCTGGGCGGCGAGGACATCACCAATTTGCCGCAGCACGAGCGGGTACATCGCGGCATGACGCGCACCTTCCAGCTCAACACCTTGTTCGCCGGGATGACCGTGTTGGAATCGGTGGCGCTGGCGATCAGCGAGCGTCGCGGCCTGCAGTCGGTCTGGTACAAGACGGTGGCCAATCACCCGGAAGTCATCGACGAGGCGATGGAGTTGCTGGCGACCTTGAAGCTGACCGACCAGGCCAACAGCATCACCCGCAGCATGGCGTATGGTAAGCAGCGACTGGTGGAGATCGCGTTGGCACTGGCGACCAAGCCGCGCATCCTGCTGCTGGACGAGCCGGCGGCGGGCATCCCGTCGGCCGAGAGCAAGGAGCTGTTCGAAGTGCTGGCGCAATTGCCGCGCGACGTGACGGTGCTGTTTATCGAACACGATATGGGACTGGTGTTCCGCTTCGCCGACCGCATCACCGTCATGGTGGGCGGCAGGGTGCTGACCGAAGGAACGCCGGAGGAAATCGCGGCGGACCCGCGAGTGAAGGAAGTGTATCTGGGGGAGGCCGAACATGCGTGAGTTACTGGCGCTCGATAAAGTCACCGCCGGCTACGGCGAGTCCATCGTGCTGGAAGAAGTGTCGTTTACGATGAATGAAGGCGACAGCCTCGCGCTGTTGGGCCGCAACGGCGTCGGCAAAACCAGCCTGCTGGTGACGCTGATGGGATTGACGCGCCTGCACGGCGGTGGCATACGCTGGGACGGCGGCGACATCGCGCGCATGCCCACGCACAAGCGCTCGCGCTCGGGCCTGGGCTGGGTGCCGCAGGAACGCCATATGTTCCCGTCGCTGACGGTGGAGGAGCATTTGACGGTGGTCGCCCGGCCGGGTCCGTGGAACCTGCAGAAGGTGTATCAGATCTTCCCGCGTCTGTTCGAACGCCGTGCCAACATGGGCAACCAGCTGTCCGGCGGCGAGCAGCAGATGGTGGCCATCGCGCGCGCGCTGATGACCAATCCGCGCATCCTGCTGCTGGACGAGCCGATGGAAGGGCTGGCACCCATCATCGTGCAGGAGCTGGTGCGCGTCATCCGCAAGCTGGTGGAGGAGGAGGGCATGTCGGTGATCGTGGTGGAGCAGCATGCGCGCCTGGCGCTGTCGCTGACCAAGCGCGCCATCGTGCTCGATCGCGGCCGCATCGTGCACGACTCTGATAGCGCCAGCCTGCTGACCGATGGCGACAAGCTCGATAGGCTGGTGTCGGTGGCCTGATGTCGCTGGGCGGTCGGGAAATCGCAATCCCGGCCGCCGGAGCCGCCGGTCCAGGCAAGGCGTCTATTTTTTCTGGTAGATGCCGACGCTAAGGCTGTATTTGTCGCCGGCCTTGCGTACATAGGCTAACTTGTTTTCGAGCGCGCCGCTCGCCGGGTTAGGCCAGACATAGTCCACCCAGCCGCCCTTGCCGGATTGGGCGACGTCCCTCATCGCCTGCGGAAAGAGCTTGCCGTTGGCGTCCTTCAGGGCCAGCATGTCCTTGCCGTTCATTTTCGGGACGGCGGCGTTGCAGATCATCTTGCACTGCATGTCCTGCACGACGACGTACAACTGACCCTGGATGTAACCCCCCTTGGGATCGGCGAAATCCTTGCAGGCTTCTTCCACGCCTTTTTTCTCTATGACCGCCGCCGCCTTGTCGGCCAGCGCGATCGCCGCGGCCTTCTCGGCTTCCTGCGCGGCGGCGGGAAGCGCGGCGGCCAGCATGATGGCCGCCAACGACGGGATGAGTGGTGATGATTTCATGTCGTCTCCTGTATTTTTGGGATTGTTTTCCGGTGTCCCGGTACAAACCATGTTAGCGCAACAGGTGTTTGCTTGGTAGGAAGAAATGCCCTCAGAGGTCGAGATACAACACTGGCGTACGTGATCGGGAAACGCACGGCATGAAGCAGGCATTGGCCTGCTTTTCCGCGTCGCTCAAAACGGCGTCGAGATGTTCGGGCCAGCGCGTTGCGGCCGGCCGGAACCTCGATGCCGCGCCCGGAGCGCGCCAGACGCATTGTGAAGGGCGTCTCTCCGGCTGCCTTGTCAG
>JBDSKP010000379.1:0-2243 GCA_039916925.1 Duganella sp. | reverse complement strand
ACTGCGCCGGCCTGGCGCTGGGTTCGCCCACCCGCTTCGGCAACATGGCCGCGGCGATGAAGTATTTCTGGGACGGCACCGCCAGCGAGTGGCTGGGCGGCACCCTGGCCGGCAAGCCGGCCTGCGTGTTCACCTCCACCGGCAGCCTGCACGGCGGCCAGGAGTCGACGTTGCTGTCGATGATGATACCGTTGTTCCACCACGGCCTGATGGTGCTCGGCCTGCCCTACACCAATCCGGAACTGATGACCACCGCCAGCGGCGGCACGCCCTACGGCGCCAGCCACTGGTCCGGCCTCGACGGCAAGAAGACCATCACGGAAGACGAGAAACGCCTGGCGCTCGCGCTGGGCCGGCGCCTGGCTGAAACGGCCGTCAAACTGCGCGCCGCCGCGTAATCAAGTAAGCTGCAAATACGCTGTAAAACGGGGATGCAAAATGCAAAACGCGATGCATAAGTACTTTCACTGGGGCGCCATCGGCAGCCTGGGTTTGTTGATCGTCTGGTGCGTGTTGTGGGAGACGGTGCTGGCGCCGCTGAAACCGGGCGGCTCCTGGCTGGTGCTCAAGGCCGCGCCGCTGCTGCTGCCGCTGTACGGCGTGTGGAAGCGCGACATCTATACCTTGCAGTGGACCTCGATGATGATACTGCTGTACTTCACCGAGGGCGTGGTGCGCGGCTGGAGCGACAAGGACGGTCTGTCCGCGTGGCTGGCCTGGGGCGAGGCGGCGATCGTCTGCGTGTACTTCATCTGCGCGGTGATGTATCTGCGGCCGTATAAAAAGGCGGCCAAAAAGCTGTCCAAGGAATTGCTCGACAAGATAAAGGGCACCACGGTCAAATGATGGACTTCATGTCTGAATTCCTGACGCAGTGCCGCGCGGTGCTGGGCGACGCCCATGTGCTCGACACCGACGCCGACATGGCGCCCTTCCTCACCGATTGGCGCGGACGCTATACCGGCAAGGCCGCCGCCGTGCTGCGTCCCGGCTCGGTGGAACAGGTGGCGGCGCTGGTGAAGGCGTGCGCGCGCTGGCGCGTGCCGCTGGTGCCGCAAGGCGGCAACACCGGCCTGGTACTGGGTAGCATCCCGGATGCCAGCGGCACCGCCGTCGTGCTGTCGCTGGCGCGGCTCAACACCATCCGCCAGATCGACACCGTCAACCGCACCATGACCGTCGATGCCGGCTGCATCCTGCAGCAGGCGCAGGAAGCCGCCGCCGCCGAAGGCTGCCTGTTTCCGCTATCGCTGGCGGCCGAGGGCAGTTGCACCATCGGCGGCAACCTGTCCACCAACGCCGGCGGCACGGCCGTTCTCCGCTACGGCAACACGCGCGAGCTGTGTCTGGGCCTGGAGGTGGTCACGCCGCAGGGCGAGATCTGGAGCGGCTTGCGCGGTCTGCGCAAGGACAATACCGGCTACGATCTGCGCGACCTGTTCATCGGCGCAGAGGGCACGCTGGGCGTCATCACCGGCGCGGTGCTCAAGCTGTACCCGCGGCCCAAGGCCAACATCACGGCGCTGGCGGCGCTGCCGTCGCCGGCCGACGCGCTGCGATTGCTGGTGCTGATGCAGGATCACTGCGGCGCGAGCCTGACCGGCTTCGAGCTGATGTCGCGCTACTGCCTGGAGCTGGTGGCGCGGCAGTTCCCGCAGCTGCCCAAGCCTTTCGCCGACACCCATCCGCAGTACGTGCTGCTTGAGCTGTCGAGCAGCGAATCGGAACAACACGCGGTGGACCTGCTGGAGCGCGCGATCGGCGCCGCCCTCGAACGCGACATCGTCACCGACGCCGTGGTGGCGACGTCGGAGGCGCAATCGGCGGGCCTGTGGCAGCTGCGCGAGCACATCCCGCTGGCGCAGGCCAAGGCCGGTAAAAACATCAAACACGATATCTCGCTGCCGGTGTCGCGCATCGCCGACTTCATCGCCGTCACCGCGCCGCAACTGCAGGCGGCCTTCCCCGGCTGCCAGTTGGTGTGCTTCGGGCACTTGGGCGACGGCAACCTGCATTTCAACGTCGCGCCGCCGGAAGGCATTTCCAACGAGGATTTTCTGGCCAATCAGGACAAGGTCAACCGCGTGGTGCACGACAGCGTGGTCGCCTTCGGCGGCTCGATTTCCGCCGAGCACGGTATCGGCGCGCTGAAACGCGACGAGCTGGCGCACTACAAATCGGCGGTGGAACTCAACATGATGCGGGCCATCAAAGCGGCGCTGGACCCGCTGGGTATCATGAAT
>JBDSKP010000378.1:0-9844 GCA_039916925.1 Duganella sp. | reverse complement strand
CCACCGTGAGCAGGCAGGCGCCGTCGAGCACGACGCAATAGAACGGTTGCCCGGATTCGGCGCGGCGCACGCGCCACGCCCCGGCGCCCTCGACCACCTTCGAGTATCGCGCCCGCGGTTGAAGCAGCGACACCACCTCGGCCAGCGGATCGATCATTTTCGGACTCTCTCTAATGAAAACGGGACCCTCAATTATAGCCAGTCCCGGGACGGCCGCCTATAGTTCAGGCACACCAACCCACCCTGGAGTTTCAATGAAAACCATCCTCATCACCGGCTGCTCGTCCGGCTTCGGACTCGAAACGGCACGCTACTTCCTCGAGCGCGACTGGAACGTGGTCGCCACGATGCGCACGCCGCGCGCGGATATCCTGCCGCGCTCGGAACGGTTGCGCGTGATCGCGCTCGACGTCACCGACGCGGACAGCATCGCCCACGCGGTGGAGGCCGCCGGGCCGATCGACGTGCTGGTCAACAACGCCGGCATCGGTGCGCTGGGCGCGCTGGAAGGCACCTCGCTGGCCACCGCCGGCGACATCTTCGCGACCAACACCGTCGGCACGATCGCGATGACGCGGGCGGTGCTGCCGCAGTTCCGTCAGCGCAAGGCCGGCGTCGTCGTCAACGTCACCTCCAGCGTGACACTGACGCCGCTGCCGCTGCTGTCCGTGTACACGGCGAGCAAGGCGGCCGTCAACGTCTTCACCGAATCGCTGGCGCTGGAACTGGAGCAATTCAACGTGCGCGTGGCCCTGGTGCTGCCGGGCCGCGCGCCGGAGACGCGCTTCGGCGACAACGCCAGGCCGCGCATGGACGGCGCCATTCCCGAGGCCTACGCCGACATGGCGCAGCGCGTGTTCTCGGCCTGGGGCGAGCAGACCGCCGTCACCCGCGCGGCGGACGTGGCGGAGGCGGTGTGGCGCGCCGCGACCGATCCGTCGTCGCCGGTGCGCATCCCGGCCGGCGCCGACGCGGTGGCGCTGGCCGGCCAGCGCTGACTATAAATCGAACTTCAGCTCGGCCACGAAGGTGCGCTGGCTGTACGGATGGAACGCCCAGTAGCGGTAGTTGTTCAGGTTGTCGACGCCGAGCGCGGCGCTCCATTGCTTGTCGAGCTTGAAACGCACGCGAGCGTCGGCCACCAGGAACTTCGAGAAGCCCTGATAGCTGAAGCCGTTGGTATCGCTGTTGTCGAGCTGCCCGTACTGCACGCCACTGTAGCGCGCCGCCAGCGTGCAGGTGACGCTGTCGTTTTGCCGATAGCTCGCCACGCCGGTCGCGCGCCACTTCGGCACCCTCGGCTGACGTTTGCCGACGCTGGCCGCGTAGCCCCGGTTGGCGGTGATGAGGGAATCGGTATAGGTGCCGCTGGCGCTCAAATCGAGGCCACGGATGCCGACGTCGGCCGCCTGCCACGAAAGTTCCAGCCCTCTGGTGCGGATCGCGTCGACGTTCTGCACCGTGGTGACGGTGGCCGTCAGCGCCTGCGAATATAGCGCGTCGCGGCTGCGCTCGAAGAACAGCGTCGCGCGCAAGGTGCCGTCATCGGTGGCGCGCTCGGCGCTCAGTTCGCCGGTCCATGATTTTTCCGGCTTCAGGTTGGGATCGGTATTGATGATGGTGTCGCCATCGATCTGCCCCTGATACAGCTCGCTTACCGTCGGCATGCGCACGGCGCGGCCGGCCGACGCCTTCAGCACCCAGTCCTGGGCCAACCGGTACGCCAGCGCCGCTTTCGGCGAGAAATGGGCCTCGCTACGTCCGCCGCCGAACGGCACGATGGCCGTCGCGTTGCCCAGTTCGCCGCCGTCGGCGCTCCAGCGCTCGTAGCGTCCGCCGATGGTGGTTTTCCATTCCGGCGAGATGGTCCAGGTGTCCTGCGCGAACACGCTCTTTAAGCCGGTATCGCCGTTGAAGGCGGAAAAGCGCGTGGCGGCGGCGCCGTGCAGCCAGTCGCCGGTGGTGCTGACGAGCGTGCGCAGGCGGTAGTCGTCTTGCTGGTAACCGAACTCGATCACCTGCGCGCCGGCGCCGCGCTCGACGCCTGCGGGGCGCCAGGTGCCGCGCAGGTTGATGTTGCGCCAGCCGGTGCCTTCCATGTCGGTGATGCGGCCCGCCCCGCCCGTCGACGAACCCGTCAGCGTGGCGGTCGGCGCGCGCAGGATGTCCTTGCGGTAGTCGTAGCGGCTGGCCGCCAGCTCCCAGTCGAACACGCCCTTGGTGTTGGTCTTGATGGACAGCCCGTGCATCACATGTTCGAGCTGGTTCAGGTTGGGCGCGAAGGCCAGGCTGGGCGTGTTCAGATTGTATTGACGGTCGCCGATGACGACCTTGCCGGCGTATACCGGGTTGCCGGCGGCGTCGCGCAGGTAGCTGTCGGCCTTGCCGTCGGTGTCGTTCTTCCACCAGCCCAAGGTGTAGCTGGCGCGCAGCGTCGGCGTGAAGTCGTACGCCAGCTTCAGCTTGGCGTGGTCCTGCACCGTGCGATAGCCGGTGGTCGTGCCCAGCAGCCACCAGTCCTGCCCCTTGTTGTTTTTGCCGGCAACGGCGCCGCTGACGACCGGCGTACCGGCAACGGGCGCGACGCCGTCGCTTAGCGCGCGGCTGGCGAACACCAGCGGCTGGCCGGTGCTGTCCAGGCGGTTGAGGTTGATCCACCAGGCGAAGCCGCCGCTGCGGTTGCCGACCGAGGCGCTGGCTTGTTTGCCGGTGTCGCGCTCGCCAGTGGCGTACATGTCGAACTTCTGGCTCGCGTAGCCGATTTTGGCGTGCGCCTCGAAGGCGGTCGGCATGCGGGTCACGTAATCGACCACGGCGCCGACGGAATTGCCGGCGTAGGCCGCCGAGAACGGGCCGTACAGCACATCGACGCGGGCGATCTCCTCCGGCGTGACCATGCCCCAGCGCGGCGCGAAGCCGGCGCCGTTGCCCAGGTAGTTGGACAGCAGGATGCCGTCGGCATACACCATCGAGCGCGCGCTGTTGCCGGTGCCGGAGGCGCGCGTCGACAGCACGGCGTGGTTGTAGTCGCCGATGTAGCGCTTGCGCACCAGCAGGCTGGGTAAGTATTTCAGCGCGTCCTCGCTGTCGCTGGCGTTGATCGTTTGATCGACTTGCGCGCCGGTGACGCCTTCGATGGTGGTGGGAATCTGCGTCGGCAGCGAGGTCGGCCGCCCGCCGAGGATGGTGACGACGCCCAGTGTCTTGGACTGGCTATCGGCGTCGGCCCGGGCATAGGCGCCGGATGACAGCGCGAGCAGCAAGGCCGCCGCGATCGGTGTGGGTTGAAGCTTCATGGGTTGTCTTTGCTTGCATCTTGTGTGGTTGTGCGGGCCATGTCCGGTTCCCGCGCGCGCGTGGGCGCGGCGTTCGCGTCGCCTGATTAGAGCGACGCGGAGGAACTACGTTCGGCATGGCATGGAGGCGTGGCGCATCTGGTGCCAGCGTCGGGAAATCAGGCCAAAGCGGGCGGCGCGCGCGGTTGGGCGCTGGTCCAGACGGGCAGCGGCCGGGGCGACCGCAAGAAGAGGAAGGGAACGACGTCCGCTGTTTCAAGCAACGGGATCGACAAGGCGGCGCCCGGCGGCAGCGCATGGGAATCGGCGTGCACGGCGCAGAACGGGCAATGTTTCAGGTGTGAGGAATGTTGCTCGGCAGGGTCGGCGGTGACCACTGCCCCATCGATCACTTTGATCAGTTTTGTGCCATCGACGCTGCAAATCTGAGTCCAGGTTTCGCCGCGCGAGACCGACAAGGCATGGGAAATGGACGGCGCGAGCGCGGCGAACAGCATCGCGAAACATGCGATCCAGGCGGCGACACCACGCGTGACTTTGTTCATTCCCATGCCGAAATTATATCAGGCGCCCGCAAAACAACCCGAAATCAGAGGAGTGGCAATGAGTGACAAAAATGCAAAAGAAGCGGGCCTGGTAGCGCAGTACAAGGCTACGGCTGCATTGCGTCTGGCCGGACAGAAGGCGAAGAACACGGCGCAGTCCTCGCAAGCCGATAAGGCACCGAGTGCCGTAGTCACTGTTCGTTTTGCCCCCAACTCCAAACCGTTGTCGGCCTTCGGTGGCGTCACCAAAGTCCTTGGGCCTTCGCGCATCCAGATTCCGGAATATAAGCTGCATCGCCGCTAAGCCGATCTAACAAAAATAGCCTTAGCAAATCTCTCAACTTGTTGATCGGGGCTGATGCTGCTCTGATAGCATATGGACTTATGATGTGTGGTTCTTACCTCACTGAAATAGGTCCATGCCGCACATCACACGCATCGCTCGAAAAACCATCGCCGGCATCGGCGGCGCGGCCTTGGCGCTCGGCTGCGCGGCGCAGGAGCTGGGCATCCCGCAGGCGTCCGACGCGGACCGGCAGGCCAGCCAGGCACGCGGCGCCGCGACCGACGCCTCGGCGTTCTTGATGGCCAGTTTCAACAGCTCGTCGGACAATTGGCTCAGTCTGTTCTCGTCCACCGACGGCGTCACCTTCACGACGCTGGCCTCCGATGCCTACCGTCCCGTCGCCGGGCTGGTGCGCGATCCGGCGATCATCCGCCATGCCGACGGCTATTATTATGTGCTCTACGCCACCGGCGCACACAGCGCGACCTTGGGGCTGACCCGTTCGAAGGATTTGAAGCACTGGCAGTTTGTCCGCGACGTGCCGCTCGCGCTGCCCGGCAACGCGCGGGCCGTCGCGCCCGAATGGCTGCGCGACAAGGATGGATCGCTCAAGGCGATCGTCTCGCGCGCCAACGGCGGCAGCTACGTGTTGACGCCCAATGCCGATTTCAGCGCCTGGTCGGCGCCGCAGCCGTTGCAAGGCTTGCCGGGGAATTATGTCGACACGGTGGTCGCCGTCACGGACGGCGGCTACACCGCCCTCGCCCGCAACGGCGCAACCGGCCTGATCGAGATGGCCGGCGCCAAGACGCTGCAAGGCCCCTGGACCGTCGACAAGCAAGGCGATTGGGCCAGTTGGGGCGCCACCACGGGCGCGCACTCGTTGATCAAGCTGCCGAACGGTCAATGGCGCCTCTACTTCGGCGACGCGGCCAGCGGCCGCCGCTGGTATTCGGACAGCCGCGACGGCCTGCGCACCTGGAGCGCGGCCAAGCAACTGGATGGCGTGTCCGGCATCATCGGCCAGGCCTCCGTGCTCGTCGAGGACGCCAAGGCGCTGGCGCGGGCCACCAAACCCAGGGGCCAACCGAAAAAGGTCGGCTGGGACGAACACTCGATGCTGATCGACGGCAAGCGCGTGGTCGTGTGGTCCGGCGAAATCCACCCGTTCCGTCTGCCCAACCCGTCGCTGTGGCGCGACGTCATACAAAAGATGAAGGCGCTCGGCTTCAACGGCGTGGCGTTCTATTTCGACTGGGGCTACCACTCGGCCGCGCCCGGCGTGTACGATTTCTCACATGTGCGCAACGTCGAACGCGTGCTCGAGATCGCCGAGGAGGAAGGCCTGTACGTCATCGCCCGCACCGGCCCGTACGTGAACGCCGAGCTGACCGGCGGCGGCTATCCCGGCTGGATGTTCCGCAACCGCGCCGAGGCGCGCACCGACGATCCGGTCTACTTGGCCGCCGTCGACCAGTGGATGACGCAGATCAACGCCATCATCGCGCGCCACCAGATCACCACCGGCGGCGGCAACGTCATCGCCTACCAGCTGGAGAACGAGCTGGGCAAGGTCGAACCCAAGCACGTGCGCCACATGGACCATCTGGCGAAGAAGGCGCGCGCGGACGGCATCAGCGTGCCGTTCTTCCACAACGCCGCCGGACGGTTGCCGGACTGGACGCCCAAGGACTCGACCGCGCCGTGGGCCAATCCCGGGCCGACCGACATGTACGCGTTCGACGGCTACCCCGGCGGCACCTGCAACGTGCACGCCGATCCCGCGGGGCCGAACAAGGCACCCGATTGGGGCATCTACGGCAAGAATTCACCGAAGATCGGCGCACTGTCGTCGCCGAAGACGCCGGGCTTCGCCGCCGAACTGGGCGGCGGCTGGTTCGACTACTGGGGTTCGAACGGCACCTACAATTGCACCGCGCAACGCCAGGGCACCGGCTACCAGCGGGTCTTCTATGGCACCAACCTGATCAACCGCATCACCATCCACAACATCTACATGACGTTCGGCGGCACCTCGTGGGGTTGGCTGGCCGGGCCGGTGGTGTACACGTCCTACGACTACGGCGCGCCGATTTCCGAGGACCGCGGCTTGCGGCCCAAGGCCTATGGCTTGAAGCAGCAAGGCATGTTCGTCCAGGCGGCCGAGCAGGCGCTGGCCAAGATGGACAAGGGACCGGAGGTCAAGACCTCGTCCGACAAGGTCAAGGTCTATCACAACGTCAATCCGGACCTCGGCACGCATATCCTGTTCGCGGTCCACAGCCCGTCGGACTTGCTGACGAACGACAGCTTCACCTTCGATTTGACGACCAGGGACGGCACGTACCAGGTGCCGCTGCGCCTGAACGGCCAGGATGCCAAGATGCTGCTGGCCGATTACAAGCTCGAGCGCCAGGATCTGGTCTATTCGACGTCGGAAATCCAGACGCATTTCGCCAATGGCGAGCGCGATATCGCGCTGCTGCATGGCCGCGACGGCGAACCGGGCCAGACGCTGCTGCGCTACGCCAGCGCGCCCAAGGTCGAAGTTATCGACGGCAAGGTGGCGTCGCGCTACGAGAATGGCGTGCTCAAGCTGGACTACGTGCACGACGGCCTGGCCCGCGTGCGCATTTCCGGCGGCGACCGCGCGCCGCTGCTGCTGTTGCTGGCCGACGAAAAGAACAGCCTCGCATTCTGGACGCAGAAAACCCCGGCCGGCCAGGTCCTTCAACTGAGCCAGGCGATGGTGCGCACGGCCACCTTCGCCGGCGGCACGCTGGCGTTGACCGGCGACACCACCTCGGCCAGCGATCTGCAGCTATGGGGCCCCCCCGCCGCCGCCATCACCTTCAACGGCGACAGCCTGGCGGCCGCCACCCAGCCGGATGGCAGCCTGCGCACGTCCACGCTCAAGGGGCCGGAGGCGGTGCAGCTGCCCGACCTGGCGGCGCTGCGCTGGATGCGGCGCATGGACAGCCCGGAAGCGCAACCAACGTTCGACGACTCGGCATGGATCAAGGCCGACAACCGCGCGTCGGCGGCGCAGACCTGGACCATGCCGGAGCGCGGCCAGCCGACCTTGTCGATGAGCGACTACGGCTTCCACCACGGCGACGTCTGGTATCGCGGCCGCCTCGAGCTTACCGATGCGAAGGCCAATCAGCTCGAGCTGTTCTACGGCGCCGGCGGCGCGGGCATGATACAGGTGTGGGTCGATGGCAGATTCGTCGGCCAGCATGAACTGGACGTGGGCCGTTCCTTCCCCGAGACCACGGACAGCGTCAAGTTCGCGCTCGGCGACAAGCTGGCGAAAGGCCCGCACGTCATCGCCGTCATGGTGCGCAACAATTCGCACAACTGGAATTTGATGGCCGACGATTATCACCGCGAGGCGCGCGGCCTGATCTCGGCCTCGCTGACGTCGCGCGGCGGACAGCGCTTCGCCGTGCCGATCGCCTGGCGCATCCAGGGCAACCAGGGCGGAGAGGACATCGCCGACGTGGTGCGCGGCCCGATGAACAACGGCGGCCTGTACGGCGAGCGCCAGGGCTGGTACTTGCCTCCGGCCGACGTCAAGACCACCGATATCGGCTGGAACAAAGCCAGGATCGGCGATGCGCCCCCGGCGCCGGGCACCTACTGGCTGCGGACCTCGTTCGATCTCGATTTGCCCAAAAGCCATGACATCCAGCTCGGCCTGACGTTTGGCGACACCACCCGGCCCCGCTCGGAGCGCGAGAACCGCGCGCTGATTTTCGTCAACGGCTGGAACATGGGCCAGTTCATCGCGCATATCGGACCGCAGCGCACGTTTGTCATCCCGCCGGGCATCCTGAATCCGAACGGCGCCAACACCATCGCGCTGGCGGTCACGACCGACGGCAAGGCCGGGAACGCGCTGGAACCGGTCAAGCTGGTCAACCTGCGCACCGCGCGCGGCGGCGTGCCGCTGGAAATCATGCCCGGATCGGTACCGGCATCGGCCAGCCTGACGCGATGAGGATCGCCGGCCCGCTGGCCCGCTGCGCGCTGCTCGTCGGCGTCGCGCAGGCGCACGCCGGCGAATTGACGCTGTACGAACAAGGCGGCGCGGTCGCCACCATCGTCCACGAGGACCAAAAGACGTACGCGCTGGCGGCCCAATTGCTGGGCCGCGATCTGCGCGCGCTGAGCGGCCAGGCGCCGCGCATCTCGTCGCGCTTGCGGGATTGCGGCAAAACGTGCGTGATCATCGGTGCCTACGATACGCCATTGCTGCGGCAGTTGGCCAAACGCGACGGCCTCGATTTGACCGCATTGCGCGGCGAGTGGGAACGGCATAAGCGACTGGTCGTGCGCTCCAAGAAGCAGAACTATCTGTTGATCGCCGGTTCCGACGCGCGCGGCGCAATCTACGGCGTGGTCGACCTGACGCGCGAGCTCGGCGTCTCGGCGTGGGAATGGTGGGCGGATGTGACGCCGCGCCGCCGATCCCGCGTGGCCGTGGCCGACGCCCCGGTGTTTTCGCGCGCGCCATCGGTGCAATATCGCGGCATCTTCCTCAACGACGAGGATTGGGGCTTGCAACCGTGGGCGGCGAAGACCTACGATCCGAAAACCGGCGACATCGGCCCGCCCACCTACGCGCGCATCTATGAGTTGATGTGGCGCCTGAAAGCCAACACGCTGTGGCCGGCGATGCACGACTCGACCAAGCCTTTTTACCAAATCGCCGGCAACCCGGAAATGGCGCGCGACTACGCGATCGTGGTCGGCACATCGCACGCCGAGCCGATGATGCGCAACAATGTGCGCGAATGGGATCTTAAAACGAACGGGCCGTTCAATTTCTTCACCAACCGCGACCGCATGATCTCGTACTGGGAAGAACGCGTCCAGCAAGTCAAAGGCTTCGAGACGCTGATGTCCGTGGGCTTGCGAGGCGTCCACGACAGCGCGATGGAAGGCGCCAAAACCATGGCGGAGGCGCGCGCCGGCGTCGAACAAGTCATCGACATCCAGCGCGATCTGCTGTCCAAGGCGCAGGGCCGCCCGCCGGAACAGATTCCACAGGTGCTCACCTTGTACAAGGAGGTACTTGATATCTACAAGGCCGGGCTGAAGGTGCCGGACGACATCAGCCTGATCTGGCCGGACGACAATTACGGCTACATCAGCCAACTGAGCACCGCCGCCGAGGCTCGGCGCAGCGGCGGCGCAGGTCTTTATTACCATTTGTCGTACTGGGGCCGGCCGCACGACTATCTGTGGCTGGGGACCACGCATCCGTCGCTGGTGCGCGAGCAGTTGGAGCGCGCCCGGCACACCGGCGCCCGCAAGGTGTGGGTGGCGAACGTCGGCGATATCAAGCCGCTGGAATATCTGAGCCAGTACTTCCTCGACCTGGCCTTCGACAATGGCTTGCTGGACCAAGCACCCAGCAAGCACCTGCAAGAATGGCTGACGCGCCAGTTCGACGCGGAACGGGCCGGGGAGATCACCGACATCCTGATGGAATACTACGCCTTGGCGTGGGAGCGGCGTCCCGAGTTCATGGGCTTCGGGCAGACCGAGCCGACCACGCCCAACCAGCCGACCGCGTATCTGCGAGCGGGTGGCGACGAGGCGCGGCGGCGTCTCGACCGTTATGCGGCGATGACCGCGCGTGCCGAGGCGCTGGCGCAGGCGATGCCGGCGGACCGCAGGCATCCGTTTTTCGAACTGGTGCTGTATCC